>CAYXOM010000525.1:0-4257 GCA_964466565.1 uncultured Mycobacterium sp. | reverse complement strand
TCTCGGTGACCTGCTCGCCGAGCACACCACCCTGCCCGGCGCCGCCGTGGACCACCTGCACGCGGTCGTCGGGGAGTGGCAGTTGCTGGCCGACCTGTCGTTCGGCGACTGCCTGATGTGGGTCCGCCGCGACGACGACACCGCGGTCTGCGTTGCGCAGTGCCGGCCCAACACCGCCGCCACCATGCTCGTCGCCGACGCCGTGGGCACCGTCGTCGGACTCGAGGGCCTGCTCGGCGCGGTGCCGGTGCGCCACCGCGGCGAGGTGGTGGCGCTGCTGACCCGGCAGCGCGCCGGGGACGGCCGGCGGGCCTCGTCGCGACTGGAGACCGCCTACCTCGACTGCGCGGCCACCCTGCTGGACATGGTGTCGGAGGGCAGTTTTCCCGACGCCGCCGACCAGGCGATCACCCGGTCGAGCCCCCGGGTCGGCGACGGCTTCATCCGGCTCGACGGTGACGGCGCGGTCGGCTACGCCAGCCCCAACGCGGTGTCGGCCTACCACCGGATGGGGCTGAACGCGGAGCTGGAGGGCCACGACCTCGTCGGCCTGACCCGGCCGCTGATCTCCGATCCGTTCGAGGCCGCCGAACTGGCCGCCGGGGTCGCCGCCGCGGTGACCGGCGGGCCCGGCACGCGGCTGGAGGTCGACGCCGGCGGCGCCACCGTCCTGCTGCGCACCCTGCCGCTGGTGCGGGGCGGTGAGGCGGCCGGTGCGGTGGTGCTGATCCGCGACGTCACCGAGGTCAAGCGGCGCGACCGCGCGCTGCTGTCCAAGGACGCCACCATCCGCGAGATCCACCACCGGGTGAAGAACAACCTGCAGACCGTGGCGGCGCTGCTGCGGTTGCAGGCCCGGCGCACCGACAACCCCGAGGCGCGCGAGGTGCTCGCCGAATCGGTGCGCCGGGTCGCCGCGATCGCCCAGGTGCACGAGGCGCTGTCGATGTCGGTCGACGAGGAGGTGGACCTCGACGCGGTGATCGACCGGATCCTTCCGGTGATGAACGACGTCGCCCGGGTGGAGACCCCGATCCGGATCAGCCGGCACGGGGCGATGGGGGTGCTCGACGCCGCCCGCGCCACCGCGCTGGTGCTCGTCATCACCGAACTGGTGCAGAACGCCATCGAGCACGGGTTCCCGCCCGGCCAACGGCCCGGACCGCCGCGGGGCGGCGAGGTGCGGATCCGGGCCGAGCGCTCGGCGCGGTGGCTGGACGTGGCCGTCTGCGACGACGGCCGCGGCCTGCCGGCCGGGTTCAGCCTCGAAGACTCCGACGAGCTGGGCCTGCAGATCGTGCGCACCCTGGTGTCGGCCGAACTCGGCGGGATGCTTCGGATCCGCGAACTCGACGGCGGCACCGAGGCCCTGCTGCGGGTCCCGGTCGGGCGGGCGGGAAAAAAAGTCGCGGCCCCGGTGTCCCGGGACCGCGACTGACGTGTGGCCGCTAGACGCCGGTGCGCGCTCGGGTGCGGGCGTTGCGGCGCTTGAGCGCGCGACGCTCGTCCTCGCTCATCGCGCCCCACACGCCGGCGTCCTGGCCGGACTCCAGCGCCCAGGCGAGGCACTCGGTGGTCACCGGGCACCGGCTGCAGACCAGTTTCGCCTCCGCGATCTGGGCGAGGGCCGGCCCGCTGTTCCCCACCGGGAAGAACAGCTCGGGATCCTCGTCTCGACAGACCGCCCTGTGGCGCCAATCCATTTTCCGCATCTCCTCTGCCTGGAGTGTGCGCGCGGACAGGCCGGGATCACCCCGGCTGACCTTTGCTGAGGGCGCGCACACACAACTGTTGTTGCACTGTTACCCCGATGTTGTCACAAGCTCGACAGATGTCAACAGACTTCCCGGGAAACGGTGGCCAATCTCACTCGGGGTGCGGGGCGACCACGTCCAGGGCATCGGGCACCGCGGTGAACGTCATGTCGTCGCGCATGCCCAGGAATTCGCCGTCCACCTGGCACGATACCGGCTCGTCGGAGGTGATCCGCACCCAGGCAACGTCGTCGTCGCGCACCAGGTGCCGACCCTTGACGTCGCCTTTACGGGACAGCATCCGGCGCAGCAGCAGCAGGTTGGTGGCCACGTTCATGCTGGTCGTCGCGAAAACCCCCAGGCCGGTGTCGAAACCGGTGCCCGGGTTGGTCCACACCGGCCGGGCGTTGGCGTAGGTCCAGGGGCTGGCGTTGGAGACGAAGGCGAAGTGCACCCCGCCGAGCGGCTCGCGGTCGGGCAGTTCGACGGTCAGCAGCGGCGCTCTGCCGACTCCGGCGAACCATTCGCGCAGCGCGACCCGGATGTAGCGCCCCGCGGTCACCCGGCGGCCCTTGGCGCGCTGGGCCTCCACCGTGGCGACCACGTCGCCGTCCACCCCCATCCCGGCGGTGAACACCGCCCAGCGCTCCGAGCACTCCATCAGGCCGATCCGCCGCCACGGCTGCCCGGCCCGGTGCCGGCCGATGATGTCGATGAGCTGGTTGGTGGCCTGCAGCGGGTCGGCGCTGATGCCCAGGGCGCGGGCGAACACGTTGGCCGAGCCGCCGGGCACCACCGCCACCGCCGGCATCCGGTCGGGGGCGGGGCGTTCGGCGCCCGGCTTGCCGAGCAGTCCGTTGACCACCTCGTTCACCGTGCCGTCGCCGCCGTGCACGACGATCACGTCGATCCCGTCGCGCAGGGCGTCCTCAGCGATCGCGATCGCGTGGCCGCGGTGATCGGTGGGGGCCACCTGCAGCTGCAGCCGGCTCTCCAGAGCGTGCGCCAGCAGGTCGCGCCCGGCCGGTGTCGTCGAGGTGGCGTTGGGGTTGACGATCAGCACAGCCCGCACGACACCCGAGCCTAGTCCGGCGGCGCGGTCGTAGGCTCGTCGTCATGACGTCACCGGCCCCGCCCGCGGTGCGGCGGGCCGCCGTGCTGGTGGGCCTGCAGGGAGCGCTGCTGCTGGCCGGCGCCGCGGTGTTCGTCGTCCGTGGCGTCGCCGGGGCCGACCAGAGCATCGTCAGCGGGTTCGGCAACGCCGCCTGGTTCGCCGCGATCGGGTCCGGCGTCCTCGCCGGGGCCTGGGCGCTGTGGACCGGGCGGCGGTGGGGCCGCGGCCCGGCGGTCTTCGCCCAGCTGCTCATCCTGCCGGTCACCTGGTACCTCGGCGTCGGGTCGCACCGCTGGCCCTACGCGGTGCCGATCGCGGCGCTGGCGATCGCGGTGCTGGCCCTGCTGTTCAGCCCCGGCGCGCTGCGCTGGATCAGCGGTCAGGGCGACTCGGCCAGCGCCGACAACGCCGGCCCGTCAACGCGGTAGCCCATCCACGCCGGGTCCGGATCACCGTCGGGGTCACCGCAGGCCCAGCGCGCGCAACACGGTGGCGAACTTGGCGGTGGTCTCCTGCAGTTCGTCGTCGGGGTCGGATTCGGCCACGATGCCGCCGCCGGCGGTGGCCACCGCGGTGCGCCGGTCGGCGGAGAGCACCGCCCCGCGGATGGCCACCACCCAGCGCCCGTCGCCGGCGCCGTCGCACCACCCGACCGCGCCGGCGTAGAAGCCTCGGTCGCCCTCCAGTTCGGCGATCAGGTCGACGG
This sequence comes from uncultured Mycobacterium sp., assembly GCA_964466565.1. Lineage (GTDB taxonomy): Bacteria > Actinomycetota > Actinomycetes > Mycobacteriales > Mycobacteriaceae > Mycobacterium. The sequence goes on along the minus strand of CAYXOM010000525.1, from coordinate 683 downwards.
CGGCCGCGGTCGGCACGCCGCCGACCGCCGGGGTGGGCTGCAGCGCCACGGCGAGATCCATCGCGGTGGTCGACGCCTCGCGCAGGGTGCCGGTGATCGGTGTGCTCAGGTGCCACACCGCCGCGGTGCGGCTCAGCTGCGGCCGGCCGGCCACCTCCAGCCGTGAGCACATCGGCTCCAGGATCGCGCGCATGGTGTCGACGACGAGCTGGTGCTCGTGGCGGTTCTTGGCCGAGCCGGCCAGTTCGGCGCCCAGTTCGGCGTCCTCGGCGGGATCGGCGGAGCGCGGCGCGGACCCGGCGAAGGGCAGGCACCGCACGGTCGCGCCGTCGCGGGAGACCAGCAGTTCGGGACTGGCGCCCACCAGCGTCTGGCCGGCGAAACCCGGGCCGGCCGACGACAGGTCGGTCAGGTAGACGCTGGCCGCCGGGTCGGCGTCGAGCAGCCGGGCCAGCACGGCCATCGGGTTCAGCGGGTCCTCGGCCGCCAGCCGCAGCGCCCGGGCCAGGACCACCTTCTCCAGTGGGTCGGCGCCGTCGCGCAGCCGGCGCAGCGCCGCGGCCACCCGGTCGCGGTGCACCGCGGGCTCGGGCAGCCGCGCGTCGACGCGGACGGCGGGCAGCGGCCCGCGTCACCGAGCTCAGTACGTTAAACTCGACACCGCCGGCGCGCAGGCGCTCCAG
>CAYXOM010000524.1:0-1934 GCA_964466565.1 uncultured Mycobacterium sp. | reverse complement strand
CGATGAAATGCCACACCAACCACTGCCCGACCGGGGTGGCCACTCAGGACCCCGGCCTGGCCCGGGCCCTGCACGTGCCGGACAAGATCGACCGGGTGGCCAACTTCCAGCAGGCCGTGGTGGCCAGCGCCGCACAGATGGTCGCCTCGATGGGTCTGGACGGATTCGACGAACTGAGCCCGTCGATGCTCAACCGCCGCATCGACTGCGCCCACAACTGGACCTACGCCGAGATCTACGAGTGGCTGATGCCCGGCGAGCTGCTGGAGTGCCCGCCGGAGAATTGGCTGCTGAACGGCTGGCCTATTCGGCTGAGTCGTGATCGGCGTCGACATCGATCTCGACGTCCGGGTCGGCCTTCAGCCAGTACATGGCCATGTCGGCGGGCACCCCGCCCTGCCGGGGCGCGAACAGAGGCCGGCGCACCCGGCGGGCCTGTAGACCCAGGGCCCGCAGTCGGGATTCGCCGAGGGCGGCGAAGGTGGCCTCCGAGACGATCAGGCCGCCGCGAGTCGCGCGCTCCATCACCCGGGCGGCGATGTTGACGTCGACACCGAGCCAGTCCGCGCCGATGCGCTGTGGCCTTCCGGTGTGCACACCGGCGCGCATCCGCGGCCGGAATCCCTCGACCTCGACCGAACCGACCGCCTTGCAGGCCGCGACGGTGGCGCGCACGGCGGTGGCCGGTTCGGTGAACACCGCCATCATCCCGTCGCCCATCCGTTTGACGATATGACCGCCGACGGCGAGCATCGGCGGCTCGGCGGCCGCGGCGACCGCGCGCAGCAACCGCAGGGTCGCCTCGTCGCCGGCTTCGAGCGACCAGTCCGAGAAGCCCACCAGGTCGGTGAACACCAGGGTCACTTCCGCGTTGGCGGGCCGACCCGAGATCCTCTCGGTGAGCGCCTGCCACACCTGCAGCGTGGCCAGGCTGACCTCCCGGGTGGCCGCGCCGCGATCGGGCATCAACCGGTCGGCGGCCCGGGCGGCGGCGCGGGCGCCGCCCTCCCCCGCCGCCGACAGCGGATCGCCAAAATCGGGGTCGCCGGGAAGGGCCCGGCGGGCGCGCCGGATCAGGGCGATCAGGTCCGCATTGCGGTTGGTGTTGCGCAGCCACCCCGCCGCTTCGGCGGGGCCGGGCCGATCCGGGGCGGGGGCGTCCACGGGGGTCAGCCTAGGCGCTGCGTCCGCGCCCGCGCGCTCTGGTGCAGACAGATCGCGGCCGCCGCAGCAACGTTGAGGCTCTCCGCCGACTCCGCCATCGGAATCCGGACCCGTCGGTCGGCGGCGGCGGCCAGGGCGGGCTCCAGGCCGGCGGACTCGGAGCCGAAAACCCAGGCGGTGGGTGCGCCGAGCAGCGGCTCGCAGTCGGGCAGGGTCGACTCGCCGTCGACGGTGGTCGCCAGGATCTGCATCCCGGCTGCCCGCAGCCTGTCCAGCAGGCCGCCGGGGTCGGGTTCGACGAGCACCGGGACCGCGAAGATACTGCCCGCGGAGGACCGCAGGCATTTGCCGTTATAGGGGTCCACACTCGCGCCGGACAGGACCACCGCCGCGGCACCCATCGCGTGCGCCGTGCGGATCAGGGTGCCGGCGTTTCCGGGCTCGCCCAGGTCGACCGCGACGGCGACCAGACCGGGCGGTCCGGCCAGCAACGCCGCCGGATCATGCTCGGGCGTCCGGCAGACGGCGATCAGGCCGGAAGGGGTGACCGTCTCGGACAGCGCGCGCGCGCCGGCCTCGGTCACCGGGTGCACCGTGACGCCCCGCACCGCGTCGAGTAGCGCGCGGTGGCGGCGAGCGGCGGGATCGGTGGCGAAAACCTCCTCGACCAGCCCGTGGGCGGCCGCGGCCGCCACCAGGTTGGGCCCCTCGGCGAGGAAGCGTCCGGTGCGCCGGCGGACCGGCTGGCGCAGTAGGCGGACCGCGGCCGC
>CAYXOM010000523.1:0-7891 GCA_964466565.1 uncultured Mycobacterium sp. | reverse complement strand
GCGGCCCGGCGGACGGCCCGGGGGACGGCCCGGAGGGCCGGGAGTAACGCCGACAGCGAAAGACGGTGCCGGGGTGCCCGCCGCCGGCGCGGAGTTGGTTAGGGTCGAACTGGCAGCCGGCGGTCCCACGGCGGTCGCCTTCGAGAGAAAGCAGGTCAGCGTGACTCACATGCGTTCCGGGTCCGGGCTCAATCTGCAGGACTCGGTCTACGAGCGCCTGCTCGCCGAGCGCATCATCTTCCTGGGCTCGCAGGTCGACGACGACATCGCCAACCGGCTGTGCGCCCAGATCCTGCTGTTGGCCGCCGAGGATCCCACCAAGGACATCTCGCTCTACATCAATTCCCCGGGCGGTTCGATCAGCGCCGGGATGGCGATCTACGACACCATGGTGCTCGCGCCGTGCGACGTGGCCACCTACGCGATGGGGATGGCCGCCTCGATGGGCGAGTTCCTGCTCGCCGCCGGCGCGAAGGGTAAGCGCTACGCCCTGCCGCATGCCCGGATCCTGATGCACCAGCCGCTGGGCGGTATCACCGGCGGTGCGGCGGACATCGCGATCCAGGCCGAGCAGTTCGCGGTCATCAAGAAGGAGATGTTCCGGCTCAACGCCGAGTTCACCGGACAGCCGATCGAGCGCATCGAGGCCGATTCCGACCGCGACCGCTGGTTCACCGCCCAGGAAGCCCTCGAGTACGGCTTCGTCGACCACATCATCACCCGCGCCCACGTCAACGGAGCCGACAATGCCTGACTCGTCCATGGACCCGCGCCTGGCCCCGCAGGCGCGTTACATCCTGCCGTCCTTCATCGAGCACTCGAGCTGGGGCGTCAAGGAGTCCAACCCGTACAACAAGCTTTTCGAGGAGCGGATCATCTTCCTCGGCGTGCAGGTGGACGACGCCTCGGCCAACGACATCATGGCCCAGTTGCTGGTGCTGGAGTCGCTGGATCCGGACCGTGACATCACCATGTACATCAACTCCCCGGGTGGTTCCTTCACCTCGCTGATGGCGATCTACGACACCATGCAGTACGTGCGTGCCGACATCCAGACCGTGTGCCTGGGGCAGGCAGCCTCGGCCGCCGCGGTGCTGCTGGCCGCCGGCACGCCGGGCAAGCGGATGGCGCTGCCCAACGCCCGCGTGCTGATCCACCAGCCCTCGCTGTCCGGGGTGATCCAGGGGCAGTTCTCCGATCTGGAGATCCAGGCCGCCGAGATCGAACGGATGCGCACCCTCATGGAGGACACCTTGGCCCGCCACACCGGCAAGGAGTCGGCGGTGATCCGCAAGGACACCGACCGGGACAAGATCCTCACCGCCGAGGAGGCCAAGGACTACGGGATCATCGACACCGTGCTGGCCTACCGGAAGCTGTCCGCCCAGACCGCCTGAGCCACCGGCGGCGGCCTCGGTTGGGTCACGGCGGCGACACGCCGGAGCCACGACGGCGCGCGCCGCGCCGCCGGGCACGGTTTTGGCGTTATGTTTCACCACGCGACTCATCAGCAACACCGGCTGCTAATGCCACCGACGCTATTCGCCCCTATCGGTCGCACTGCGGGCGAGCCAGCGGGTAGCGTCGAGGCGGATCGGCCCCGGAGTTGACCACGCGGACCGACGGCGAAGGAAGTAGGGCCCCACCACCATGGCGCGCATCGGAGACGGCGGTGACCTGCTGAAGTGCTCGTTCTGCGGGAAGAGTCAAAAGCAGGTCAAGAAGCTCATCGCGGGCCCCGGGGTGTACATCTGCGACGAGTGCATTGACCTGTGCAACGAGATCATCGAGGAGGAACTCGCCGACGGCGACGAGGTCAAACTCGACGAGCTCCCCAAGCCCGCCGAGATCCGGGAGTTCCTGGAGAGCTACGTCATCGGTCAGGACACCGCCAAGCGCACGCTGGCCGTCGCGGTCTACAACCACTACAAGCGAATCCAGGCCGGGGAGAAGCGCGACGCGCGCGGCGAGTCCGTGGAGCTGGCCAAGTCCAACATCCTGATGCTCGGCCCGACCGGGTGCGGTAAGACCTATCTGGCGCAGACCCTGGCCAAGATGCTCAACGTGCCGTTCGCCATCGCCGACGCCACCGCCCTCACCGAGGCCGGCTACGTCGGCGAGGACGTCGAGAACATTCTGCTCAAGCTGATCCAGGCGGCCGACTACGACGTCAAGCGCGCCGAGACCGGGATCATCTACATCGACGAGGTCGACAAGATCGCCCGCAAGAGCGAGAACCCGTCGATCACCCGCGACGTCTCCGGCGAGGGCGTGCAGCAGGCGCTGCTGAAGATCCTCGAGGGAACCCAGGCCTCGGTGCCGCCCCAGGGGGGCCGCAAGCACCCGCACCAGGAGTTCATCCAGATCGACACCACCAACGTGCTGTTCATCGTGGCGGGTGCGTTCGCGGGACTGGAGAAGATCGTCGCCGACCGGGTCGGCAAGCGCGGCCTCGGGTTCGGCGCCGAGGTCAAGTCCAAGGCCGAGATCGACACCCAGGATCACTTCGCCGAGGTGATGCCCGAGGACTTGATCAAGTTCGGGCTCATCCCGGAGTTCATCGGACGGCTTCCGGTGGTCGCCTCGGTGACCAACCTGGACAAGGGTTCGCTGGTGCAGATTCTCTCCACGCCGAAGAACGCCCTCGTCAAGCAGTACACCAGGCTGTTCGAGATGGACGGTGTGGAACTGGAGTTCGCCGACGACGCACTGGAGGCGATCGCCGACCAGGCGATCCACCGCGGGACCGGTGCGCGCGGTCTGCGCGCCATCATGGAGGAGGTTCTGCTTCCGGTCATGTACGACATCCCCAGCCGCGACGACGTCGCCAAGGTCGTCGTCACCCGGGAGACGGTGCAGGACAACGTGCTTCCCACCATCGTGCCGCGCAAGCCCTCCCGCACCGAGCGCCGCGACAAGAGCGCCTGACCCGCAATCGCGCTAACCCCGGTCCTCGCGCGAGCAGACACAAAGCTCCCCGACACGCCGCGCCTCAGGTGTCGTTTGTGTCTGCTCGCGAGGTCAACTGACCCGATCGGCGCGGCTGTACACGCTCATCGAGTCCCCGCGCAGGAAAGCCACCAGGGTCAGACCGGACTGCGCCGCCAGGTCCACCGCCAGCGAGGACGGCGCGGAGACCGCCGCCATGATCGGGATCCCGGCCATCACCGCCTTCTGGGTGAGTTCGAACGACGCCCGACCGCTGACCAACAGCACCGTCGCCGTCAGCGGGACGCGGTCGGTGGCCAGGGCCCAGCCGATCACCTTGTCCACCGCGTTGTGCCGCCCCACGTCCTCCCGTGCGGCCAGCAGGGTGCCGTCGGTGCCGAACAGCGCCGCCCCGTGCAATCCGCCGGTGGCGGCGAACACCTTCTGCGCCGCTCGTAGCGCGTCGGGCAGACCGCGCAGCGCGCCGGCTGAGACGGTGGCCGGGTCGTCGCCGGGGGAGTGGCGGCTGACCAGGCGGACGGCCTCCAGTGACGCCTTGCCGCACACCCCGCAGGAGGAGGTGCTGTAGAAATTGCGGGTGATGTCCAGTTCGGGCAACTCCACCCCGGGAGCCAGCGACACGTCGAGCACGTTGTAGGTGTTCGGGCCGTCATCCCCCTCGCCCCGGCAGTAGCGGGCGGAGACCACGTCCCCACGCCGCTCGATCAGCCCCTCGGTCAGCAGGAAACCCTGTGCCAGCTCGACATCGGAGCCCGGGGTGCGCATCGTCACCGTGACCGCCGATCCGTTCACCCTGATCTCCAGCGGTTCCTCCACCACCAGGGTGTCGGCGCGTTCGGTCGCCGTGGACCCGCTGCGGTGACTGGCCCGCCGCCGGGCGGTCACCCGGCCCATGCCGGCTTCCTGCGGTCCAGCCGGATCACCACCGCCTTGGACACCGGGGTGTTCGACGTGTCGGCGACGTGGTCGAGGGCCACCAGCGGGTTGGTCTCCGGGTAGTACGCGGCGGCGTTGCCCGGCGGGGTCGGGTAGGCGACGACCATGAAGTCCCCGGCCCGCCGGTTCTGCACTTGGCCGTCGGCCGCGGTGAACTCCGAGACCAGGTCGACCCGGTCGCCGGCGGTCAGGCCGAGGGCCGCGATGTCATCGGGGTTGACGAGCACCACCCGCCGCCCGCCGCTGACTCCGCGGTAGCGGTCGTCGAGGCCGTAGACGGTGGTGTTGTACTGGTCGTGGCTGCGCAGGGTCTGCAGGATCAGCCGGCCCGGCGGCACCGGAACCCAGCGCAACGGGCGGGTCGCGAAGTTGGCCCGGCCGGTGCGGGTGGGGAAGTCGCGCGAGTCGCGCGGCGGATGCGGCAGCAGAAAACCGTCGGGGCCGCGAACCCGCCGGTTGTAGTCCTCGCAGCCGGGGATCACCGCCGCGATCGCGTCGCGGATGGCGTCGTAGTCCTCGGCGAACCGCCCCCAGGGGACCGGGTGGCCGGCGCCGAGCAGTTCGCGCGCCAGCCCGCAGACGATGGCGACCTCGCTGCGCACCTCGGGCCCGGGCGGCTCCAGGCCGCCGCGCGACAGGTGCACCATCGACATCGAGTCCTCCACCGAGACCACCTGCTTGCGTCCGCCGGTGAGGTCGCGGTCGGTGCGCCCGAGCGCGGGCAGGATCAGCGCCGTCCGGCCGGTGACGAAGTGGCTTCGGTTCAGCTTGGTGGAGATCTGGACGGTGAGCGAGCAGTTGCGCAGCGCGGCCTCGGTGACCGCCGAGTCCGGAGTCGCGGCCGCGAAGTTGCCGCCCATCCCGACGAACACCGACGCCGCCCCGTCGCGCATGGCCCGGATGGCGTTGACGGTGTCGTGGCCGTGCCGCCGCGGGGTGGTGATCCCGAACCGGGCGTCGAGGGCGGCGTGGAACGCCTCGGGCATCTGCTCCCAGATGCCCATGGTGCGGTCACCCTGGACGTTGGAGTGCCCGCGCACCGGGCACACCCCGGCCCCGGGCTTGCCGATCATCCCGCGCATCAGCAGGACGTTGGTGAGCTCGCCGATGGTGTCGACGGCGTGGGTGTGCTGGGTCAGTCCCATCGCCCAGCAGACGATGGTCCGCTGTGAGGACGCCAGCATCGCGGCGACCCTCTCCAGTTGCGCCGGGTCCACCCCGGTGGCCTCGGCGACGACACCGGGGTCGGTGGCGCGGGCCTGCTCGGCGTAGCGCTCGAAACCGAGGCAGTGGGTGTCGATGAATTCGCGGTCGAGCACGCTGCCCGGCGCGCGGTCCTCGGCCTCGAGCAGCAACCGGGCCAGGCCCCGGAACAGGGCCATGTCGCCACCGAGCCGGATCTGGACGAATTCGTCGGCGATCGGCACCCCGTAGCCGACCACGCCGCGCACGGTCTGCGGGTCGGCGAACCGGATGAGCCCGGCCTCGGGCAGCGGGTTGACGGCGATGATCTTCGCTCCGCCGGCCTTGGCTGTGCGCAGCACCGACAGCATGCGGGGGTGATTGGTGCCCGGGTTCTGCCCGGCGATGACGATCAGGTCGGCCTCGACGATGTCGGCGACCGTCACCGAACCCTTGCCGATTCCGATCGACTCGGTCAGCGCGGCGCCCGAGGACTCGTGGCACATGTTCGAGCAGTCCGGCAGGTTGTTGGTGCCGAAGCTGCGCACGAGCAACTGGTAGAGGAACGCGGCCTCGTTGCTGGTGCGGCCGGAGGTGTAGAACACCGCCTCGTCGGGACTCGCGAGCGCGCGCAATTCGGCGGCGATCAGCGCGCGGGCCTCGTCCCAGCCGATCGGCCGGTAGTGGGAGTCGCCGGGGCGCAGCACCATCGGGTGGGTCAACCTGCCCTGCTGGGACAGCCAGTACTCGTCGCGCCCGGCCAGTTCGGCCACCGGGTGGCGGGCGAAGAACTCCGGGGTGACGACCCTCCTGGTCGCCTCCTCGGCGACGGCCTTGGCCCCGTTCTCGCAGAACTCGGCCCGTTTGCGTCCACCCGGTTCCTCCGGCCAGGCGCAACCGGGGCAGTCGAAGCCGTCGCGCTGGTTGACCTTGGCCAGGGCCCGCACCATGCGCAGGGGGCCCATCTGGGCCAGGCTGCGCCGCAGCGAGACCCACACGGCGGGCAGGCCGGCGGCGACGCGTTCGGGTTCGCTGATCCGCACGGCGGCCTCGTCGCGGCCGGGTAGGCCACGAGGTGTCATGGGTTCAATCTAGGGGAGTTCACCGGGCGGCGGACCATTGCGCTGCATCAGTTCGCCGCCGACCGGACGCCGGGCGCCACCGTGCGACAATTCCGGGTCGTGGACCTTCTCGGCAGCGGCGGAGCTCCGCTGGCCGGGGTGGTGCTGGCGGGCGGAGCGTCCCGCCGGATGGGCCGCGACAAGGCCACGATGCCCCATCCCGGGTCGGCGGCCCCGACCATGGTCGAATTCACCGTCTCGATACTGGCGCGGCGCTGCGAGCCGGTCTTCGTCGTCGCCGCGCCCGGACAGCTCCTGCCCACCCTGCCCGGTGCGGTGGTCCTGCGCGACGAGGTGCCGGGGAGCGGTCCGCTGGCGGCCACCGGACTCGGCCTTCGGGCCTCGGCGGACGCCGGGGCGGCCCGGGCCGTCGTCTGCGCGGTGGACATGCCGGACCTGACCGGCGAACTGATCGACGCCCTGGCGGATCAGCCGGACGCCGACGTGGTTCTGCCCTGGGACGGCCGCGACCACTATCTGGCCGGCATCTACCGGACGGACCTGGCCGGCCGGGTCGCCGGGCTGGTGGCCGCCGGGGAGCGCGGCATGCGGGCGCTGACCTCCTCGGTGTCCACCCGCCGGCTGGTGTTGCCGCCGGACCTGGCCGACGCGGTGCGCAACGTGAACTCCCCGGCGGACTTGGTCGACTAGTCCACCGAGATATTCCTGTTATAGGTGTGATTGGTGGGTCGAATGGGGTTTCGCGGCGCATGACCCGTGCCACATCTGGCATGTGAGTTAGATCACATGCCGTTGCTCGGGCCGGCTGTTTCCGCAGCATGGGAATCACCGCGATGACCTGCGTCGACGCCGCACTCAGCGGCCTGTTATCTGTCCGTGATGTGTCCGATATCGGCGCGACATCGACGTGACTTGGCGTGGAGCCCTCCGTAGCGTCCTGTTCTGAATCCATGCGGGGACCCGACGAATTCATGTCGGTTCCCACCGGATAGCGGGAATCTCGTCGTCGGCAACCCCGTCGGCACCGCCCCGCCACACGTCGCGAAAGGACACAACCAATGACACTCCGCAAGACCTTCGGCATGACCGCACTCGCCGGGGCCGTGGCCCTGGCCCCGGTCGCCTTGGGCGCCGGCGCCGCGGGCGCAGACAGCGTCAACTGGGACGCGATCGCCCAGTGCGAGTCCGGCGGGAACTGGTCGATCAACACCGGCAACGGCTACTTCGGCGGCCTGCAGTTCAGCCCCGCCACCTGGCGGGCCAACGGCGGCTCGGGCATGCCGCATCAGGCTTCTCGCGAGGAGCAGATCCGGGTCGCCGAGAACACCCTGCGCACCCAGGGCATCGGCGCCTGGCCCACCTGCGGCGCACGCGGCTGACCAGCTCAGACTGCTACCGACGAGGGCGGCGCCGGGGACACCCGGCGCCGCCCTCGCCCGTTTCTCAGTGGCTCCCCATAAAGATCATCCGGCTCTGCTGTAACACCGGCCCCGGGCGCTGCGAACCACACCACAGCCGCGTCGCACGCGCGCCGCACCGCAGAACCGCCGAAGGGACCACCAGTGAGCGCCATCCGCCGGATCACCACCCTGATCGCCCTCGCCCTCGGTCTCGCAGTCGGCGCGTTCACCCTCGGCTCCGCGACCGCGAGCGCCGACAGCGTCAACTGGGACGCGATCGCCCAGTGCGAGTCCGGCGGGAACTGGTCGATCAACACCGGCAACGGCTACTACGGCGGCCTG
>CAYXOM010000522.1:0-15915 GCA_964466565.1 uncultured Mycobacterium sp. | reverse complement strand
GGTGGCGCCGCTGGACTCGGCCTGATAGGTGCGCGCCGCGTCGCCGTAGCTGCGAGCCGCCGTCATCGACTCCCGGGCCGCCTCGGCCACCGCGGCGTCGGCGGCCGGTGAGGCGCCGGCGGTGACCCGGCCCACCGCGGCGCGCAGGTAGTCCGCGCCGGCGCGGCGGGCCGCGGCGATGCTGCGCTGCAGGGTTCCCTGTACCCCGCCCGGCCACAACAGTGCCGCGACCACCAGCGCGACGGTCGCCCCGAGCAGGATGTCCTCCACCCGGACCAGGCCCACCTGCCAGCCGATGGGCCGCATCATGTTGAAACTGATCAGCACCATCATGGTGAACATCGCCTGACTGGCCGTGAACGACCCGACCGCCAGGATGTAGGTCGCACCGAAGGCGGCCGGGGGCAGCAGCACCCACAGCACCACGGGGTCGACGCCGACCACGCTGATCACCGCTGAGCCGATGAGGAAGCCGATCGTCGTTCCCGTCACCGCGCGCAGGCCGGTGGTGCGGGTCGCCGAGGCGCTGCCACGCAGCACCGACAGCGCGCCGAGCACCACCCACAGGCTGTTCTGCACCGGCACCACCAGCGTCAGCCCGAACGCCAGCGCCAGCGCGGTCCCGGTGCGCAGGCTGCCCAGAACGGTGGCCGACCCGGTGCGCAGATAGCCGCCGAGCGACCTCAGGGCCGCGGCGCGCCCGGGGACCCGGTCGGCGAAGCCCGTCTCGGGCAGCCCGCGGCCCAGCAGCCTGGCCCAGACCGGACGGGTGTCGATCGTGGTGGCGGAGGCGATGATGCTTCCGGTGAGGCCGACCGTCGCGCTGATCGTGCGGCGGCGCAACAGCATCCGCCCGCTGTCCACCGCCGCCGCCTCGTCGGCCTCGTCGAGGATGACGTGGATGTGGGTGCGGTATTCGGCGAATGCGTCCTCGCGGTGCTCGGCCACCACGACCGCGAGCCGGGCGGCACCCTTGGCCGACGGTGCCGTCAGCACCTCGGCGCTGCCGCGCAGCACCACCACGCAGTGCCCGGCCAGCGGGCCCAGCAGGCGCCCGGCGTCGTCGTCGATCCGCCCGCACAGCCACTGCAATTGGGCCACGATCCTGATCAGCGAGCGGCTTCCCGCGCTGAGCGCGATCGGGCGGAAGGCGCTGGCGCTGAACTCCCGGCGCAGGGTGTCCATCGCCTCCTCGACCTCGCCGGCCGACCCGCTGCCGGCGATCCGGTCGGCCAGCGCGCGGCAGACGCGCGCGGCCAGCACCCGCAACTCGATGGTGTAGCGGGGCGGGAACAGCAGCAGCGCGGCGGGCACGCACACCACCAGCGCCACCCCCCAGCCCAGCAGCCGTTCGGGCAACGGGCCGGCGGGCACGCACAGCGGCAGCAGGAACGTCATCACCAGCGCCCGCTGACCGGCCGCGGTGATCTCGCTGAGCAGCCCGAGGAAGTTCAGCACCGCACCCACCACGAGGCACAGCGCGACGGCCGCCACCGGGTACGGCGCCACCCAGGTTCCCAGCACGATGAGCACTGCGCCGTTGAGCCCGAGTCCGGCGTAGGCCAGCGCCCGGGTGGCGGTGGACCCGGGGAAATCGGCGATGATCAGCAGCGCGATCGAACCCAGGAGGGTGAAGATCGGGGTCAGCGGCCCGATGGCCACCAGATACCCGATCAGCACCGCGACCGGGATCGCGATGGCCGCCCGGGCGGCACGCCGCGCGCCGTCGAAGCCCGGGTCGCGCGCGCGCAGGCGGTCGGTGCCCCGACCCGTCAGGATCACCGGCGCCTACCGGGAGGGCACGTCGGAGAAGCGGCCGGCCTGCAGGTCGTCGAGCAGACGGTTGCTGATCCAGCCCAGCACCGGGGACTCCCGGGGCAGCGTCGACTGCTCGTAGCCGACGAACACGAAGACCGCCCAGGACGCGTACACCTGCGCCTGCCGGGGGTCGCCGACGATCCCCAGCGCGGAGTCGTAGAGGACGTCGAAGCGCTCCCGGTCGACCTCGGTCTGCACCCGCAGCACGTCGGGGTCGACCGAACTCCACGCCCGGATGGCGGCCTCGGCGCCGTGCGGCAGCGTCAGCGCCACCGCGATGGTGGCCTCGATACGCCGGCGTGGATCGGCCTCGGCGCGGATCGCCTCGACCAGCCGCACCGTGCGGTCCTGACGCCAGTAGTCCACCAGGTCGCGGGTGTAGGCCGACCAGCCCGGGAAGTAGTGGTAGAACGAGCCCGTCGTCACCCGCTGTCGCCGGCACAGCTCGGCGAGCTTGAGCCCGCCGAAACCCAGGTCGGAGAGAATCTCCAAACCCGTCTCGAAGAACGCCTCGCGGGCCGCCCCGGCTGCCATGCCCCCACAGCGTAGGCCCAGGGGGCCGGTCGGCGGCGCCGGTCGGGCCCGGGCGATTCAGGCAAACGGCCCCTGATTCCAGCCGCAAGGAAATGTGGCCGTGGGGTGTGGTACGGCAAACATCGGTGCGCGAGTGTGACCGGATGCCCGAGGCCCGGCAGCGCTGCGGCGCGCGTGGTATCGGAGAAGTCAAATCATCAGTCGCACAATGTTGTTGAGGTTCCTCAGGGTTCTTCTCGCAGGGAACCGGTCACGGCGGCAGTCGCACCCGGGGACGTTGTGGCAGAATCGTGCGGTGGCAACTACCGCCCGGCGCGGCCCGGGTCGACCTCCCGCAGCTAAGTCTGCCGAAACGCGCGCACGGATTCTGCGGACCGCGCGGGAGGTCTTCGCCGAGCTGGGCTACGACGCCGCCACGTTCCAGGAGATCGCCCAGCGCGCGGATCTGACCCGTCCGGCGATCAACCACTACTTCCCCAGCAAGGGCTTGCTATACCAGGAGGTGGTGCGCCAGACCCGACAGGTGCTGGCCGACGGGATGGCCGAAGCCCGGGGCCGGCACGGCCCGGCCGCCCGCATCCGGTCCTTCCTCGGCGCGACCGTCTGGAACTGCGGGGACGACCGGTCGGTGGCGGCGTTCCTGGTGACCTCGGTGCTGGAGTCCCAGCGGCGCCCGGACCTCGACGCCCCCGACATCCTCGCCGACGTGCGCGGCTTCGTCACCGAGGTGCTCGGCGAGGCCGTCGCCGCCGGGGATGCTCGTCCCCACCTCGACGTGCCCGCCGCCGCCGAGGCCCTCGTCGCCATGTTGTGGGGCCTGGGCCTGTGGGCCGGTTTCGCCGCCGATCGCGACCGCCTCGACGCGGTGGCCGACGAGTTCCTCAGGCTGCTGGCCGGTGACCCTTTCCTGCGCACCGCCTAACCTGGAGCCCATGAGCAGTCTGCGCAGCAATGACGACACCTGGGACATCGCCACCAGCGTGGGCGCCACGGCCGTGATGGTCGCCGCCGCCCGCGCCCGCGAGACCGAGAGTCCCGACCCGCTGATCCGCGATCCCCACGCGCGGGTCCTCGTGGCCGGCGCGGGCGCCGGTATGTGGGAGCACCTGCTCGACGCCTCGATGCCCGAGCGGATGGCCGGGATGGATCCGGTGGCGGCCGCGATCTTCGCCAACATGCTCGGCTACCAGGCCGTGCGCACCCGGTTTTTTGACACCTTCTTCACCGATGCCGCCGCGGCCGGGATCCGTCAGGTCGTCATCCTCGCCTCCGGCCTGGACTCCCGGGCCTACCGGCTGGACTGGCCGGCCGGCACCGTGGTCTACGAGATCGACCAGCCCAAGGTGCTCGAGTACAAGTCCGCCACCCTGGCCGCCGACGGGGCGGTGCCCACCGCCGAGCGCCACGAGGTGCCTGTCGACCTGCGCCAGGACTGGCCGGCGGCGCTCACCACGGCCGGCTTCGACCCCTCGCGCCCGGCGGCCTGGCTGGCCGAGGGTCTGCTGATGTACCTGCCCGCCGACGCCCAGGACCGGCTCTTCGGGCAGATCACCGAACTCAGCGCCCCCGGCAGCCGGCTGTCGGTGGAGGCGGTCAGCCATCACGACGAGGACAGGCGGGCCCGGATGCGGGAGCGCTGGGAGAAGATGTCCGACGAACTGGGCATCGAGCGCACCGTCGACATCGCCGAACTGACCTACAACGACCCCGACCGCGCCGACGCCGTGAGCTGGCTGGCAGCCCACGGGTGGACGGCATCCGGGGTGCAGGCCACCGAGGAGATGCAGCGCCTGGGGCGCTGGGCCGAGGTCCCCGAGGAGGACCGCCAGGACTCCTTCTCGACGTTCGTCGTCGCGCACCGGGGTTAGCCGGCCGGCAGTCGCGGGCGGGCTGCCGCCGCGGTTCCGGCCAGCAGGCGGCGACGCGAGATCCTCACCGCGCAGGCGCTGGCCGCCGTGGCGCTGGTTACCATGGCGACGCCCGGATCGTCGTCGTTAGGGAGGACCGCCCATGCCCGGAGTGCAGGATCGCGTGATCGTCGTCACCGGAGCCGGCGGCGGCCTGGGCCGCGAGTACGCCCTGACCCTGGCCCGCGAGGGCGCCAGCGTCGTGGTCAACGACCTCGGTGGTGCGCGGGACGGCACCGGTGCCGGGCACTCGATGGCCGATCAGGTGGTCGCCGAGATCACCGCCGCCGGGGGTCGCGCGGTGGCCAACTACGACAGCGTCGCCGACGCCGCCGGCGCGGAGAACATCGTCACGACCGCGGTCGAGGAGTTCGGGGCGATCCACGGTGTCGTCAGCAACGCCGGCATCCTGCGCGACGGCACCTTCCACAAGATGAGCTTCGAGAACTGGGATTCGGTGGTCCAGGTACACCTCTACGGCGGCTACCACGTGATCCGGGCGGCCTGGCCGCACTTCCGCGAGCAGGGCTACGGCCGGATCGCGGTGGCGACCTCCACCAGTGGGCTATTCGGCAACTTCGGGCAGGCCAACTACTCCGCGGCCAAGCTGGGGCTGGTCGGGCTGATCAACACCCTCGCTCAGGAGGGTGCCAAGTACGACATCAAGGCCAACGCCGTGGCCCCGATCGCCGCCACCCGGATGACCGAGGACATCATGCCCCCGGAGATCCTGGCCAAGCTGACCCCCGAGTACGTCGCCCCGGTGGTCGCATACCTGTGCACCGAGGAGGTGCCCGACACCGCGTCGGTGTTCATCGTCGGCGGCGGCAAGGTCCAGCGCGCGGCGCTGTTCCAGAACGCCGGGGTGACCTTCGACCATGTGCCCGGCGTCGACGAGGTGGCGGCCAACTGGCCGGCCATCGACGACCTCTCGACGGTGGAGCCCGCCGCCTTCAAGCTGTAGCCCCCGTCGAGTGCGCGGTTTCGTCCGCGACGCGCCGCCCCGGCCGTACGGTTTCGCACCCTCGACAGCCTGCCGGCCGCCGCGGGTAGGTTGACCCGGTGAGCTCCGGCGGGACCCTCCTGGTGGCGCTGGCCATCGCCGTCGGACTGGCCGGCATCGTCGTGCCACTGCTCCCGGGAACCCTGCTGATCTGGGCGGCCGTCGCGGTGTGGGCGGCGCTGGTGGGCACCACCGCCTCCTGGGTGGTGCTGGGCCTGGTCACCCTGCTGCTCGCGGCCGGGCTGCTGGTGAAGTACCTCTGGCCGGTCAAGCGGATGCGAGCCGCCGACGTGGGGGGCAGGACTCTGCTCGCCGGCGGCGTGCTCGGCGTCATCGGCTTTTTCGTCGTTCCGGTGGTGGGGCTGGTCCTGGGGTTCGTCGCGGGGGTGTTCCTGGCGGAGCTCTACCAGCGCCGCGACCGGGCCCGGGCCTGGGCGGCGACGGTGCACGCGGTGAAGGGGGTGGCGCTGTCGGTGGGAGTGGAGCTGGCGGCCGGCCTTGCGGCCACCGCGGTGTGGGCCGTCGGGGTCCTGGCCTGAGGGCTCGCCCACCCAAGCGCGCCGGGCGGGTTGTGGATAACCACCCGCCGGCGACGGCCCGACGGCCCGCTGCCTGTCAGGGTGCGGCGCATGGCCCTGATCCCCTACCCGTTCCGGGCGGCCGAAGCGCTGGACGCCGGACTGCTGACCTACCGTGAGCTCCGGCGGTTCCACGCCGCCGTCTACCCCGGCGTGTGGGTCGCGCGGGGCGTGGACCTCTCGGCGGCGGATCTGGCCAGGGCGGCATGGCTGTGGTCGGGACGACGGGGGGTCCTGGCGGGGCTGTCGGCGTCGGCTCTGCACGGGGCCCGCTGGATCGAACCGAACGACCCCGTCGAACTGGTGCACACCAACCGACGTCCGCCTCGGCGGATCGTGGTCCGCGGTGACCGGTTGCTCGACGGCGAGACCCAGACCATCGGCGATCTGACGGTGACCGCCCCGGCTCGCACCGGCTTCGACCTCGGCCGGCGGCTCAGGCCGGATGCCGCGGTGCCGCGAATCGACGCCCTGATGAATGCGACCGGAATCACCGCCGGGCAGATCGACGCCGTCATCGGCCGCCACCCACGGGTCCGGGGACTGCGGAATCTGCGAACCACGCTGCGGATGGTCGACGGCGGCGCCGAGTCACCCTATGAGTCAAAGACCAGGATCCTGTTGCTGCGCAACGGGTTTCCCCGTCCGCAGACCCAAATACCGGTCTGCGACACCAGTGGTGTCGTGGTGGCCCGCCTCGACATGGGGTGGCGGCAGTGGCAGGTCGGGGTGGACTTCGACGGCGCCCACCACTGGACCGACCCCGACCAGTTCACCCGGGACGTCGAGCGCTATGCGCGACTCGCCGAGCTCGGCTGGATCGACATCCGGCTGACCGGCGGCACGCTGCGGGACGCACCGCAGCGTTTTCTGGACCGCGTCAGTGCCGCTCTCCTCGCCCGCGGCTGCCCCCGAACCTGGTGACGAGCGTGCATCCCGGTACGGGCGGAACGGTGTGTTGCGGACGAAACCGCACAATCGCGGGGAGTGGTGGGGCAGCCGCCGCGCGCGGCCGCGGGAACTAGCCCACCAGGCGGGCGCGCAGGCGGGCGACGTCGTCCTCGCTCACCCCGGCGGCCGCCAGGTATTGCCGAAGCCCGCCGTGGGTCTCGTCGAGCACCCGGCGAGCGGTCATCAGGTATTCCGCCCGCACGCCCAGGACCTCGTCGGTCAGGCGCGACTCGGCGAAGGAGAGCACCTCGTCGGTCGACCCCTCCCGGGTGCGCAGGGTCTCGACGATGTTGCCCCGAAGCCGTGCCACGGCGCCGTTGCTGCGCAGGTAGTCGGCCATGATCGCGTCGCGGTCCACCCCGGCGGCCTCGAGCGCCACCGCGACGGCGAAACCGGTGCGGTCCTTTCCGGCGAAGCAGTGCACGAGCAGCGGCCGCCCCTGCGCGAGCACGGTGATGACCCGCCGCACCGCCTCACGGGCCCCGGCGAGGGTGGGGAACCGCTCGTACTCGCCGGTCATCCACCGGGTCGCGGCCACGGTGGGCTCCTCGTCGGAGAACTCGGTCATCAGGCGCTGCCAACTGGTCTCGTGCGGCGCCTGCTCGGGCTCGCCGTCGTGGCGGTGGGAGACCTCGGGGAAGGGCAGATGGTGGACCTCCACCCCCTCGGGCACCGCGCCGCGACCTCGGCGGGCGACCTCGGCCGGGGAACGCAGGTCGGCGACGTCGCCGACGCCCAGGCCGACGAGGATCCGCCGGCCGTCGGGGTCGAGCTTGGACAGCTCGCTGGAGCGGAACAGCAGGCCGGGTGCGATACCGGCCGTCTCGGAGACGTCCCGGAAGTTCCAGGCCCCGGAGAGCCGTTCGTGGCTCATCGGGCCGCGGCGGCGGCCAGTGGCCCCGGTTCGCGCCCGAGTTCGGCACGGGCGACCGTGCGGATGTGCACCTCGTCGGGGCCGTCGAAGAGTCGCATGGCCCGGTGCCAGCCGTACATCCGGGCCAGCGGGAAGTCGTCGGTGACGCCGCCGCCGCCGTGCACCTGGATGGCCCGGTCGATGACGTTGCAGGCCATCAGCGGGGCCACCGCCTTGATCTGGGACACCAGGGTGAACGCGGCCCGGTTTCCGTGCTGGTCGATGGTCCAGGCCGCCTTCTCGCACAGCAGCCGGGCCTGGTCGATCTCGTTGCGGCTCATCGCGATCTGCTGCTGCACCATGCCCTGCTCGGCCAGCGGCTTGCCGAAGGCGATCCGGGTCCGGGCCCGCTCGGTCATCAGTGCCAGCGCGCGCTCGGCCACCCCGATGGCCCGCATGCAGTGGTGGATGCGCCCCGGCCCGAGCCGGGCCTGGGCGATGGCGAAACCCATGCCCTCCTCGGCGAGGATGTTCGCCGCCGGCACCCGCACATTCGAGTAGACGATCTCGGCGTGGCCGTGCTGGTCCTGCCAGCCGAACACCGACGTCGAGCGCAGGATGTTCACCCCGGGGGTGTCGACGGGCACCAGGATCATCGACTGCTGCTGGTGGGAGGCGGCATCGGGGTTGGTGCGGCCCATCACGATGAGGACCTTGCAGCGCGGGTCGTTGGCGCCGGAGGTCCACCACTTGCGGCCGTTGATCACGTAGTGGTCGCCGTCGCGGGCGATCGAGGTCTCGATGTTGCGGGCATCGCTGGAGGCCACCGCGGGCTCGGTCATCGAGAAGGCGCTGCGGATCTCCCCGGCCAGCAACGGCTCGAGCCACTGCTTCTTCTGTTCGGCGGTGCCGAACATGTGCAGCACCTCCATGTTGCCGGTGTCGGGTGCGGCGCAGTTGATCGCCTCGGGGGCGATCTCGGTGCTCCACCCGGTCAGTTCGGCCAGGGGCGCGTACTCCAGGTTGGTCAGGCCCGACTCCGAGGGCAGGAACAGGTTCCACAGTCCGCGATCGCGGGCCGTGGCCTTGAGTTCCTCGATGACGGGCGGCACGGAGTGGTTGCCCGGCCCGGCCGCCGCCCGGTACTCGTCGTAGACCTTCTCGGCCGGCAGCACCTCGTCGACCATGAACTCGGTGAGGCGTTTGTGGTAGTCGGCGGCCGTGGCGGACATGGCGAAATCCATATCCGTCACGATAGGGCACCGGCGACGGACCCCGGTGCGGTCGGGTCCCCACCAGAATGGGACCGATGGTTGACAACGACGAGACGGCCGCGGTCTTCCGCGGCGGGGCCGTCTACACCCTGGACCCGGCCCGGCCCTGGGCGCAGGCCGTGGCGGTGCGCGGGCGGGACATCGTCGCGGTGGGCTCCGACGCCGAGGCGACGGCGGCGGCGGGCGCCGGTGCGAGGGTGATCGAACTGGACGGCCGGATGCTGCTGCCGGGTTTCGTCGAGGCCCACATCCACCCGCTGCTGGGCGGTCTGCTGACCTCCGGCGCCGACCTCCAGGTCCCTGATCGCGACGCCGCCCTGACGGCAGTGGCGGACTACGCCCGCGCCAATCCCGACGGCCCGGTGCGCGGTTTCGGCTGGCGGATGGACATGTTCGGCCGCGAGGGCCCGCACCGCGACGCGCTCGACCCGGTGCTGCCGGACCGCCCGGCGCTGCTGTTCGCCATCGACGGGCACAGCCTGTGGGTGAACAGCGCCACGCTGCGACAAGCCGGGATCACCCGGGACAGTCCCGATCCGGTCCCGGGTTTCAGCTACTACGTGCGCGACGCGGCAGGCGAGCCGACCGGCCTGGTGTTGGAGGCGCCGGCCCTGCTGGGCGTGCTGGACGTCGTCGACCCGCCGACCCTCGAACGGCTGACCGCGCTGCTCGCCGACTGGACGGGCAAGGCCGCTGCCGCCGGGATCACCGCGGTCTTCGACGCCGGGATGCCGCCGCTCGGCGACGACCCCGACGGCCTGGCCGAGATCTACACCGCTCTGGAGGCGCGCGGCGCGCTGCCGTTCCGGGTGGTGGTCTCACACATGGCCAAGGAGCCGCCGATCGACGACGCGGTGGCCGCTACGCTGCGGCTTCGCGATCGGCTGGGCACCGAACTCGTCACCGGCGGGGTGCTGAAGATCCTCGGCGACGGAACATTGGAGGGCCACACCGCCTACCTGTCGCAGCCCTACGCCGACCGGCCCGACACCGTCGGACAGACCCCGTTCGCCGAGGAGCAGTGGCACCGGCTGATCGCCGAGGCCGACGCCGCCGGCGTGGACGTCCACGTGCACGCCATCGGCGACCGCACCGCCCGGATCGCGCTGGACGCCATCGAGGCGGCGATCGCCGCCAACCCGGCCCGGGATCGCCGGCACGCCATCGCCCACCTCGAACTGGTCGATGACGCCGACCTGCCGAGATTCGGCCGGCTGGGCGTCATCGGGCAATTCTCCGCCAACTGGATGGCGGCCGACCCGAGCATCACGGTGACCACCGTGCAGCGCTGCGGCCCGGAGCGGACCGCCACCGTCTACCGGCCCCGGATCCTGCTCGACCTCGGCGCGACGATCGCGTTCGGCAGCGACTGGCCGGGCGCGGGCTGGTTCTCCACCTACAAGCCGCTGGACGCCATCGAGACCGCGGTGACCCGACAGTCGGTGGGCTGTCCGGACATGCCCGTCCTCGAGCCGGCCGGCGAGCGGCTGGATCTGGCGCAGGCGCTGCACGCGGCGACCCTGGGGGCGGCCCGGCAGCTACGCCTGGACCACCTGGCCGGCTCGATCGAACCGGGCAAGCGCGCCGACCTGATCGTGCTGGGCGACAACCTCTTCGGCATCGAACCGCACCGGATCGCGGCCACTGCGGTGCAGATGACGATGGTGAACGGCCGGTTCACCCACGGTGGATGAGGCAGCCCGCGCGGCGGGTTCCGGGTCCGGGCATCCCGGGCGCAGCGGTTAGGGTGACAGCGGCGCCGGGCCCACCGGGGCCGTCCCCGGTGTGAGAAAGCGCGTCATGACAGAAACCCAGACGACAGTCGGCGTCGTCGCCGAGTCGGGTGCCGACGAACGCCGGGTGGCGTTGGTGCCCAAAGCCGTCGCCGCGCTGGTCAACAGCGGCGTGGCGGTGGTGGTCGAGTCCGGCGCCGGCGACCGCGCCCTGCTGCCCGACGGCCTCTACACCGACGCCGGGGCGACCATCGGCGACGCCTGGGCGTGCGACGTCGTGGTCAAGGTCGCCCCGCCCAGCGACGCCGAGGTGACGCGGCTGCGCTCCGGGCAGACCCTCATCGGATTCCTCGCCCCGCGCAACGCCGACACCAAGATCGCCGCGCTCAAGGCCGCCGGGGTGCAGGCGTTCGCGGTGGAGGCCATTCCCCGGATCTCCCGGGCGCAGGTGATGGACGCGCTGTCCTCGCAGGCCAACGTCGCCGGCTACAAGGCCGTGCTGCTGGCCGCGGACCTCTCGACCCGGTTCTTCCCGATGCTGACGACGGCGGCGGGCACGGTGAAACCGGCCAGTGTGCTGGTGCTCGGGGTGGGGGTGGCGGGGCTGCAGGCGCTGGCCACCGCCAAACGTCTCGGCGCCCGCACCACCGGGTACGACGTCCGCCCGGAGGTCGCCGACCAGGTGCGCTCGGTCGGCGCGCAGTGGCTCGACGTCGGGATCGACGCCGCCGGCGAGGGCGGCTACGCGCGTGAACTCACCGAGGACGAGCGCGCCCAGCAGCAGAAGCGCCTCGAGGAGGCGATCGGAGGCTTCGACGTGGTGATCACCACCGCCCTGGTGCCCGGGCGAACGGCGCCCCGGCTGGTGACCGCCGCCGCGGTCGAGGGGATGAAGCCGGGCAGCGTGGTGGTGGACCTGGCCGGGGAGACCGGCGGCAACTGCGAACTCACCGAACCGGGCCAGACCGTGGTGCGCCACGGCGTGACCATCACCTCCCCGCTCAACCTGCCGGCCACCATGCCCGAGCACAGCAGCGAGTTGTACGCCAAAAACCTGACCTCGCTGCTGGAACTGATGGTCAAAGACGGCGCGTTGCAACCTGATTTCGACGACGAGGTCGTCGCGGCCTCCTGTGTTACCCGCGAGGTGCAGAACTGATGTACACCCAACTGCTGGCCAACCTCGCCATCCTGGTGCTCGCCGGGTTCGTCGGGTTCGCCGTCATCTCCAAGGTCCCCAACACCCTGCACACCCCGCTGATGTCGGGCACCAACGCCATCCACGGCATCGTCGTGCTCGGTGCGCTGATCGTGCTCGGGGCGCTGCCGGCCGATGCGAACTGGGGGGTTCGGATCATCGCGTTCGTCGCGCTGGTGTTCGGCACCCTCAATGTGGTCGGCGGCTTCCTGGTCACCGACCGCATGCTGGGGATGTTCAAGGGCCGCAGGGCGGTTGCGGCTCGCGACGGGGACGCCGCGGCGAGGGAGGCCGCCAAGTGACCTACCTCGTCGACGTCCTCTACATCGTCGCCTTCGCCCTGTTCATCTATGGCCTGATGGGCCTGACCGGGCCCAAGACGGCCGTGCGGGGCAACTGGATCGCCGCGGCGGGCATGGGCATCGCCGTGGTGGCCACCCTGATCAAGGTCCGCGACACCGCGGCGGTCAACTGGATCCTGATCGCCGCCGGCCTGGCCCTGGGCGTGATCCTGGGTGTGCCGCCCGCCAAGAAGACGAAGATGACGGCGATGCCGCAGCTGGTGGCGCTGTTCAACGGCGTGGGTGGCGGCACGGTGGCGCTGATCGCCTGGGCTGAGTTCATCGAGACCGACGGCTTCGCGACCTTCAAGCCCGAGCAGACGCCGTCGGTGGCGCTGGTGGTCGGTTCGCTGTTCGCGGCGATCATCGGCTCGGTGTCCTTCTGGGGATCGCTGGTGGCCTTCGCCAAGTTGCAGGAGTCGATTCCCAAGAACGTCGAGAAGCGCCTGGTCTCGTCGGCGAAGGTGTTCCAGGCCGCCAACGTCGCCCTGCTCGTCGGTGCGGTCGCCGTCGCGGTGCTGATCGGACTGCGCGCCGGCGAGGGCGCTCCGATGTGGTGGATCGTGGTGCTGCTGGTGCTCGCCGGAGTGATGGGTCTGTTCGTGGTGTTCCCGATCGGCGGGGCCGACATGCCGGTGGTCATCTCGCTGCTCAACGCCCTGACCGGATTGTCCGCCGCCGCAGCGGGTCTGGCGCTCAACAACACTGCCATGATCGTCGCCGGCATGATCGTCGGTGCGTCGGGCTCGATCCTGACCAACCTGATGGCCGTCGCGATGAACCGGTCCATCCCGGCGATCGTCTTCGGGTCCTTCGGCGGCGAACAGGCCGCCGCCCTGGCGGGCGGGGGAGAGCAGGGCACCGTCAAGGCCACCTCCGCCGCCGACGCCGCGATCCAGATGGCCTACGCCAACCAGGTGATCGTGGTGCCCGGTTACGGTCTGGCCGTCGCCCAGGCCCAGCACGCCGTCAAGGAGATGGCCGACCTGCTCGAGACCAAGGGTGTGGAGGTCAAGTTCGCCATCCACCCGGTCGCCGGCCGGATGCCCGGGCACATGAACGTGCTGCTCGCCGAGGCCGACGTCGGCTACGAGGCGATGAAGGAGATGGACGACGTCAACGGCGAGTTCCCCCGCACCGACGTGACCATGGTGATCGGCGCCAACGACGTCACCAATCCGGCGGCGCGCAACGACGCCTCCAGTCCGATCTTCGGCATGCCCATCCTCAACGTCGACCAGTCCCGGTCGGTGATCGTGCTCAAGCGGTCGATGTCCTCGGGCTACGCCGGCATCGACAATCCGCTGTTCACCGCCGACCAGACCTCGATGCTGTTCGGTGATGCCAAGAAGTCGGTGGGCGAGGTCATCGAGGAACTCAAGGCTCTCTAGCCCCACATCGACACCAGGGCTGTGGATGCCCCGCGCATCACAGCCCTGGTGTCGATCTCGCGCCCAGCAGCACGGTTTCCAGTGCCGCCCGGAAGTCGTCCGGGATGGGTGTCGGCCCGTCCGCGCCGAGCAGCACCAGGACGGTGTCGCAGACCCCGACGCACGTCTCGCCGATGAACAGCGCGGTCGAGGCGACGTAGGAGGTCCGCCCGATCCGGCCGACGCCGGCGCCGGTCCGGAAGGTCACCGGCCAGTGCGCCTCGGCCAGGAAGTGCACGGCGTTCTGCGAGGTCACCAGCCGGAACGGCCGGTCCCCGGCGCGGTACGCCGCCGGGAAGAGCGCCCGGTTCATGGTGGCGCGGGCGTTCTCGTGCAGGGATTCGAAGGCCAGGTTGTTGATGTGCCCGTTGGCGTCCATGTCGCCGTAGCGGGCCTGCGCGGTGTCGACGACGGGGTAGGTCCGCAGCAGGAGCCGGGCCGGGTCGGGCCGCGGGGCCGTCGTCGTGAGCGTACGGCTCAGACCGGCGGGTAGGCGGGAGTGCCGGTCCAGTCGGTGCCCCGCAGCGCCCAGGGCAGCCAGCTGAAGAAGTACTCGATCTCGTCGGTCGCGTCGTAGTCGGGATTGGGATCCATCGCAATACCTCCTCGCCGTCCGACTCCGGGGGAAGTCTAGCCCGATCCTCCGCCTCGGCGGGGCGATCCGGTGCCCATTGCCTAAACTGTCCAACCAGTTGATCGGGAACGAAGGACACATCCAATGGCAGCGGAGAACGGGACCGGCCGGCGCGAGGAGTTGCTGGCCGTCGCCACCAAGCTGTTCGCCGCGCGCGGCTACCACGGCACCCGGATGGACGACGTGGCCGACGTGGTGGGCCTCAACAAGGCCACCGTGTACCACTACTACGCCAGCAAGTCGCTGATCCTGTTCGACATCTACCGCCGGGCCGCGGAGAGCACCCTGGCCGCGGTGCACGACGACCCGTCCTGGACCGCGCGCGAGGCGCTCTACCAGTACACCGTGCGCCTGCTGACCAACATCGCCGAGAATCCCGAGGGCGCGGCGGTGTACTTCCAGGAGCAGCCCTACATCGCCGAATGGTTCACCGAGGACCAGGTGGGCGAGGTCCGGGATAAGGAGGTCCAGGTCTACGAGCACGTGGCCGGCCTCATCGACCGCGGCATCGCCAGCGGGGAGTTCTTCGACTGCGACTCCCACGTGGTGGCCCTGGGCTACATCGGGATGACCATGGGCGCCTACCGCTGGCTGCGGCCCGACGGCCGACGCAGCGCGGCGGAGATCGCCGGGGAGTTCGCCACCGCGCTGCTGCGCGGCCTGATCCGCGACGAGGGCGACCGCACGCTCAGCCCGCTGGGCGGCCCGGCCGCGGAGCGGGCGCGGGTCTGATGCCGCTGGTCAGCAAGACCGTCGAGGTCAGCGCCGGCGCCGAGGCGATCCTGGGCATCGTGGCCGACTTCGAGTCCTACCCGCAGTGGAACGACGAGGTGAACGCGGTCTACGTACTGGCCCGCTACGACGACGGCCGGCCCAGCCAGCTGCGCGTCGACACCCAGGTGCAGGGGTACGCGGCCACCTTCATCCAGGCGGTCTACTACCCCGGGCCGGGTCAGATCCAGACGGTGCTGCAGCAGGGCGAGCTGTTCACCCGGCAGAACCAGGTGTTCTCGGTGGTGGCGATGGGCGCCGCCAGCCTGCTGACCGTCGACCTCGACGTGGAGACCTCGATGGCGGTGCCCTCCCCGGTGGTCAAGAAACTGGTCAACGACGCCCTCGAGCATCTCGCCGGGAATCTGAAAGCCCGCGCCGAGAAGCTCGCCGGCGCCTGAAGAATCGCGCGATAGCCGCCCGCCACACCCCCGTTCCGGAGCAAGCTGGACGGTGATGCACCCGAGCACCGAACAGCCCTACCTGTCGCGCCGGCCGAACTGGGTCACCCAACTGGCCCGGCACGCGCTGATGACGCCCGGGGCGACCGCGCTGAGGTTCACCGGCCGGACCATCACCTGGGCCGAACTCGACGACAGGGTGGCGCGACTGGCCGGCGCGCTGCACCGGCGCGGAGTGGGACCGGGCGACCGGGTGATGATCCTCACGCTCAACCGCCCGGAGTTCATCGAGGCGACCCTGGCGGCCAATCGGCTCGGCGGCATCGCGGTGCCGGTCAACTTCCGGCTGACCCCGCCGGAACTGGCCTTCCTGGTGGAGGATTGCGGGGCGGAGGTGATGGTGACCGAGCCCGCGCTGGCCGGGCTCGCCGCCGCCGTGCGCGAGCAGGCGCCCACCCTGGCGCGGGTGATCGTGGCCGGCCTGATCGA
>CAYXOM010000521.1:0-2041 GCA_964466565.1 uncultured Mycobacterium sp. | reverse complement strand
CCTGCCCCGGACGTTGACCGCCTTCCTCGGCGGGGACAGCCTGTGGGTGTCGCTGAAGCGGACGCTGCGAGCCCGCGGCACCGTCGTCGACGTGGCGGTGGGCTCGCTGCAACTGCCCGGCGCCGACCGCCGCGAACTCGCGGCCCGCTGCGAGGCGGTCGTGCGGGCCCTCTGAGACGTTCGTGCGCCGTGATCAGCCGGCGGCCAGCGGCAGCCGCACCTCGAAGCGGGCGCCGTGGTCGAGGTTGTGCGCGGTGAGGGTGCCGCGGTGCGCGCGCACCAGGCCGGCGGCGATCGCCAGGCCCAGGCCCGAACCGCTGGGCAGCGACGAATCCGGCCGCGGCACCCGGTGGTTGGACCCGCGGTAGGCGACGTCGAACACCCTCGGCAGATCGGCGGCGTCGATCCCGACGCCGGTGTCGTCGACCCGGGCCCACGCGCCCTCGGCGTCGGCACCCACCGCCAGCGTCACCGAACCGCCGGCCGGGGTGTGGGCGATCGCGTTGGCCACCAGGTTCGACAGCACCCGGACCAGGGCGCGGTCGCTGCCGATCACCCGGACCGGGTGCGCCGGCAGGTCCACCCCCAGTCGCACCCCGGCGCGTTCGGCCGCGATGTGGTGGGTGTTCACCACGTCGTCGACCACCTCGTCGAGGGCCACCCGTTCGTAGGGAGCGGTGATCGCGCCCGCGTTGATCTTGGCCATCTCGAACAGGTCGTCGACCATCAGCGACAGCCGCACGCTCTCCTGCTCGATCCGCCGGGCCTGGGTGCGCACCTCCGCCTCGCCGACGACACCGTCGGCGATCGCCTCCGACAGCGCCCGGATACCGGCCAGCGGAGTCCGCAGATCGTGACTGACGAACGCGACCAGTTGCCGGCGGGACTGCTCGGCGGCGCGCTCGGCCTCCTGGATCACCCGCTCCCACACGGTTCTGCGCGCCTGGTAGCGGGCCAGCATCACCGCGGCCGGGATGGTCACCACCGCCACGATCACCAGCACCACCGCGATCTCGGTGACGCCGGCGCCGGTCATCAGCCGGCTGGCCGCGAAGACCCCGGCCAGCGTCGCCAGGGTGGGGATGAGCACCAGGGCGACCATGCTCACCGTCACCGACCACGAGCGGGCCAGCCGGATGATCAGCGCGCCGAGCAGCACCACCGGCAGCGACGCGCCCAGCGCCAGCAGCGCGATCGCGGTGAGGTCATCCCCAGGCACGGTCACCGTCGCCGGCGTCGCTCCGCCACAGGTAGCCACGGCCCCAGACCGTCTGCACCCTGTGGTGGTCGCCGAGCTTGGACCGCAGTCTCTTGACGTGGACGGTGACCGTGGACAGGTCGCCGAAGTCCCAGTTCCACACCCGCTGCAGCAACTCCTCCCGGGAGAAGACGGTGTCGGTGTGGGTGAGGAAGAACAGCAGCAGGTCGAACTCCCGGTTGGTCAGGCCGATCGGCTCGCCGCCGACGGCGACCGAGCGGGCGGCGGTCGACACGCTCAGGTCGCCGACGGTGATCTGCAGCGGCATCGTCGCCGGAGCGGACGGTGCGCGCCGCAGCACCGACCGCACCCGCAGGGCCAGTTCGCGCGGGCTGAACGGCTTGGTCAGGTAGTCGTCGGCGCCGGCCTCCAAACCGGCGATCCGGTCGTCCTCCTCACTCAGCGCGGTCAGCAGGATCACCGGCACGGTGTAGTCCCCGCCCTGCCGCAGCGTCCGGCACAGCGACAACCCGCTGGGCCCGGGCATCATCACGTCGAGCACCGCGACGTCGATGCGCTCGGTGCCCAGCACCCGCAGGGCCTCGTTGCCGTCGGCGGCCACCCGGACCTCCAGGCCGTCGCGCTCCAGGTAGCGCCGCACGACGTCGCGGACCACGGCGTCGTCATCGGCGATCAGCACGCGGGCCGTCATGGCTGCGAGCCTAACCGCCGGCCCCGAAGCGCCGGCTCAGCAACCGGCGGTCCAGCTTGCCGATTCCGCGCCGCGGCAGATCGGCGACCACGTGCACCTCCCGGGGCGCGGCGGTGCGGTCCAGCGCGGCC
>CAYXOM010000520.1:0-10357 GCA_964466565.1 uncultured Mycobacterium sp. | reverse complement strand
CGCTCGCGCGGGCGGCGGGGCTCGGGGCCGGCCCCAACGTCGAGTTCCTGCGGCGGGTGCTGGGGCCCCCCGACGTTGCGGCGGGCCGACTGGACACCGGTCTGCTCGACCGGCTGCGGTTCGTCCGGGCGGCGGCGGGTGCCCCCGAGTTCGCCGCCGCGGCGGCCTGCCGGTGGCTACAACGGTGGCCGGCCGTGCCGGGCGACCTCTGGGAGCTGCCGTCGGGCTGGCGCCTCGGGGCGCCTGCGCCCACGTCGATCCGACTGCGGGTCGGTGAGCGCACCGACCGCGTCCGCATCGTCGGCGCCCCGGGCCGGGGCCGGGTCTGGGTCGGCGACGGCGATCCCGCCGACTTCTCCGCGCGGGTGGACGGTCAGGCGCTGTCGCTGACCCTGGACGGTGTGCGGCACGACTACCTGGCTGCCGTTGCCGGCGAGCGGATCTGGCTGGCCGGTGGCGGGCGGTGCCTGATGCTGAACGAGGTGCTCGAGGAGCCGGTGCGCCGCACCGGCGAGCACATCGGGGACGCCGAGCTGACCAGCCCGATGCCTGGTTCGGTGGTGGCCCTCGGGGCCGGCGACGGCGAGCCGGTCGATGCCGGGGCGGTGGTGGTTGCGGTGGAGGCTATGAAGATGGAACATTCGCTGCGATCCCCGGTGGCCGGAGTGGTCGAACTGCTTGTCGCCGTCGGTGACCAGGTGCGGCTGGGACAGCCGCTGGCTCGAATCATCAATGTAGAAGGGCGGTCGCCATGAGCGAGTTTCTCTCCACCGGAACGCTTCCGGACCACTACCAACAGCTGGCCAAGACGGTGCGCGACTTCGCCACCGGGGTGGTGGCGCCGGTGGCCGCCGAGCACGACGCCACGCACGCCTTTCCGTACCGGATCGTCGCCCAGATGGGGGAGATGGGCCTGTTCGGACTGCCTTTCCCCGAGGAGTACGGCGGGATGGGCGGTGACTACTTCGCGCTGTGCCTGGCGCTGGAGGAACTCGGCAAGGTCGACCAGAGCGTGGCGATCACCCTGGAGGGCGGGGTGTCGCTGGGTGCGATGCCGATCTACCGGTTCGGCACCGAGGCCCAGAAGCAGCAGTGGCTGCCTGCCTTGACCAGCGGCGAGGCACTGGGTGCGTTCGGGCTCACCGAGGCCGGGGGCGGCACCGACGCCGGCGCGACGAAGACGACGGCCCGACTGGCCGACGGCCGCTGGGTGATCAACGGTTCCAAGCAGTTCATCACCAACTCCGGCACCGACATCACCCGGTTGGTGATCGTCACCGCGGTCACCGCACCCGGGGAACGCCGGGAGATCTCCTCGATCCTGGTTCCGGTGCCGGCGCCGGGCTTCACCGCGGGCCCGGCCTACGACAAGGTGGGGTGGAACGCCTCCGACACCCACCCGCTGACCTTCGACGACGTGGAGGTGCCCGAGGAGAATCTGCTCGGTGAGCGCGGCCGCGGGTACGCCAACTTCCTGCAGATCCTCGACGAGGGCCGGATCGCGATCGCGGCGCTGGCCGTGGGCGCGGCCCAGGGCTGTGTCGACGAGTCGGTCAGGTACGCCGCGCAGCGCAGTGCCTTCGGCAGACCCATCGCCCGGTACCAGGCCATCGAGTTCAAGATCGCCCGGATGGAGGCCCGGGCGCACGCGGCGCGAACCGCGTACTACGACGCCGCCGCGCTCATGCTGGCCGGCAAGCCGTTCAAGAAGCAGGCGTCCATCGCGAAGTTGCTGGCCAGCGAGGCCGCCATGGACAACGCCCGCGACGCCACCCAGATTCACGGTGGTTACGGGTTCATGAACGAGTACACCGTGGCCCGCCACTACCGGGACAGCAAGATCCTGGAGATCGGGGAGGGAACCACCGAGGTGCAACTGATGCTGATCGCGCGGGAGATGGGCCTGGGATAGCCGCCGTAGGTTAGCCTGTGATCCAGGCCACATCCGACGGCAGGAGACCCGGTGCCTTCCCACCCGCCCAGCGACAAGACCCGCTCCGCCGCCCGGTTCGGCGCCCTGGTGATCTTCCTCGGCGTCGGCGCCGCCGTCGCCGCACCCGCCGCTCATGCCGAGGACGGCGAATCCTCCCCGCGCGACTCTGCCACGAGGTCCTCGGCGCAGGCCGGCGACGGCCCGCGCGCTCCGCGGGCCGCCGCGCAGCGGTTCCGTACTCCGGCGGCAGCCACGGCCGCGGTTCCGGGTCCGCCTGCCCCCGCATCGGCGGCCAGGGCCGCGCAGCGCGGCGCAGCGATCGGCAATCAGGTCAGTCCACTGGGCACACCGGTTCAGCTCGAACGTGAGCGCGTCGCGATGAGAACCGCGGAGTCGCTGCCGGTTACGCTCATGAAAACCGTTCTGAGACAGGGGTTTCTGGCGGCCGCAGAGGAGCAGTTCGCGCTCGTGGGCGGACCCGATGCGGCCAACCTCGCCGCGCTGGACAACGCCGTCGACGAGTTCGCCCTGGCGGCGGCGTTCTCCCAGCAGATCCTCAACCCGATGGACCCCGCGGTGGTCACCCAGGTGGCGCCCCCGCACGGTTGGTACGGACTCGACGTGGGCGGCTCTCGACAGCTCTACGACAACCCCGACACCGTCTACCGTTTCATTCCGGTGAACAAGACCTCCGAGTACGTGCTCACCGGCCGGGTCTACGAGGGCATCCCGGCCGACACCACCTTCAGCGTGCTGGAGGGCACCGCCGGCACGACGTCGACCATCCTGTCCCTGCGCGACCTCGACGTCGCCACGGACGGTTCGTTCGTCATCACCGCCAGCGGCAGCCCCGCGGAACCCGGGCAGGCCAACCATCTGCAGCTCACCTCGGCCTCGACGCTGATCGCCGCCCGGAACACCCTGGGCGACTGGGACGCCGAGGAGCCGATGGAACTCGAGGTGCACCGGGTCAGCGGGCCGCGCAACAGCCTCTTCGCCCAGCTTGGTGGGTTCGTGCTGCTCGGTGCGCTGGTCAACGACCGGCCGGTGCTGGCCAAGGTGCTGTCGGTGATCCCGCCGCTGCGGATCGCCGAGGCGCCGTTCGTCCGGGGAGCGCTGACCGCGCTGCTGCTCGGGGTCCGGGGCGCCAACCAGCAGGCCCGGTACATGGCACTGGCCACCACCGACCCCGCCACCGGGGCACTGCGGCCGCCGAACGTGATGACCCAGCCCGCGAGTAACGCCGAGTTCCTGGCTAACCAGCTGCAGAGCAACGGCTACTTCCAGCTCGCCGACGACGAGGCGCTCGTGCTGACCATCGACCCGGCCGGCGCCGGCTTCTTCACGGTTCCGGTCTACAACATCTGGACCATCACCGGCGACTACTGGAACCAGCAGACCAGCCTGAACAACGCTCAGGCGGTGGCCAACCCGGACGGCACCTACACGATGGTGGTCTCGGCCGCCGATCCGGACGTGGCGAACTGGGTGTCGACCGGGGGCCTGCGGCAGGGCATCATCTCGATGCGTTTCCAGGACCTGGACCCGGCCGTCGAGCGCGCCCCGGGCGTGCAGTCGGCCGTGGTCAAGATCGCCGATCTCGGTGGCTACCTCCCGGCGGGCACGGTGTACGTGACGCCCGAGGAGCGGGCGGTCCAACTCGCGGCGCGCAAGGCCGGCTTCGACCAGCGGTGGGCCCCCTACCCCCAGGCGTGAGGCCCGGGCTCAGCGTCGCTGCGCGGCCGCCAATCGCGCCTGGAACTCCGGCGACTCGATAGAGGCGGCCTGAGGCCCCAATTCGACGTCCTTGGCCGCCGCGTGCTGGTCGGTGTCGACGAAGCCGGGGACCGCGGTGGCCCGCATCGACGCCTTGGTGGCCACGATGACCTCCCGGGGCGCGCCCGCCGGCCCGGCGGCCAACTCCAGGGCGGCCGCCAGCGGATCATCGGCGACCCGCAGTGCCAGGCCGTGACGCACCGCGGACTCGGCGTCGAAGCTCATCCCGAACAGCAATGCGGCCCGCGCCACCTGGGGTCCGACCGCGCGCTGCAGCATCCAGGTCGCGCC
This sequence comes from uncultured Mycobacterium sp., assembly GCA_964466565.1. Taxonomy (GTDB): domain Bacteria; phylum Actinomycetota; class Actinomycetes; order Mycobacteriales; family Mycobacteriaceae; genus Mycobacterium. Next base: position 6,357 of record CAYXOM010000520.1, on the reverse strand, counting down.
GCCGCCGGGATGGATGCCGAGTTTCTGGAAGCGGGGGTCGAACACGGCCTCGGGGCCGGCGATACGCACGTCGGCGGCCAGTGCCAGGTTCAGCCCGGCGCCCACCGCCGCGCCGTGCACCGCGGCGACCGTGGGAAGAGCGCAGCGGCCCACCGCCATGAAGCCGGCATAGATGCGCTCGAGGCCGTCGCGGGCGGCCCCGCCCAGCGCCGAGAGGTCCGCTCCCGCGCAGAAGGCCCTGCCCGCGCCGGCGATCACCACGGCGTGCACCCCGGGGTCGGACTCCGCACGGGCGACGGCGTCGCTCAACTGGGCCGACATCGCGTCGGTGACGGCGTTGCGCCGTCGCGGGTCGTTGACGGTGACCAGGGCCACGCGGTCGGTCACCTCGTAGAGGACCAGATCAGCCACGCGGCCATTGTGGCTCACCAGCGCCCCCGGCAGGAATCGAACCTGCGACCTAGGGATTAGAAGGCCCTTGCTCTATCCAACTGAGCTACGGAGGCAAAGCGTGTTGAGTCTATCGGTGGGCCGCGGCGCCCAGGGTGTGTCGACCGCTCCGTCGACGCCCTCGCACGCCGTGTTCCCCGCGCCTGTGACCCGCGCCGGCTGACCCGGGCGGCGGTATTCGGCCCCCGCCGAGGGCTGCCGGACTAGCGTTGGGGACGCATCGGCGCAGCACGACGGGCAGGAGGTGAGCATCGGTGGCGCAGCGTGACGACGACGCCGCGACGAGAGGAGGACCGCCGGGATCGGTGGCCGAGGTGCTGGCCAGCCGCCCCGGTCCGCAGGTCGGGGCCTTCTTCGACCTCGACGGCACCCTGGTCGCCGGTTTCACCGCCGTGATCATGACCCGCGAGCGGCTCCGCAGCCGCGACATGGGGGTCGGCGAGCTGATCAGCATGGTCGCCGCGGGCCTCAACCACCAGTTGGGCAGGTTGGAGTTCGAGGATCTGATCAGCAAAGCGACCCGCGCCCTGCGTGGGCGCCCCTACAGCGATCTGCTGCGAACGGGTGAGAGGCTGTTCGCCGAGAAGATCGAGAAGCGGATCTACCCGGAGATGCGCGACCTGGTGGCGGCCCACCTCGAGCGCGGCCACACCGTGGTGCTCAGTTCCTCGGCGCTGACCATTCAGGTCGAACCGGTCGCGCGCTTCCTCGGCATCTCCCACACCCTGACCAACCGGTTCGAGGTCGACGGCGAAGGCAGCCTGACCGGCCGGGTGCTGCGGCCGATCCTGTGGGGACCCGGCAAGGCCGAAGCCGTCGTGCAGTTCGCCGCCGAACACGGCGTCGACCTGGCCGACAGCTACTTCTACGCCGACGGCGACGAAGACATCGCTCTCATGCGGCTGGTCGGCCACCCCAGGCCGACCAACCCCGGCGACACGATGCGCGAGTTGGCCCGCGACAACGGCTGGCCGATCCTGGAACTCCACAGCCGGGGCGGCGGCGGGCTGGTCGGTCAGGTGCGCAACCTGCTGGGCGCCTCCGCGATCGTCCCGGCGGCATACGGGGCGCTGGGATGGGGCCTGCTGACCCGCAGCCGCCGCCGCGGCGTCAACTTCTTCACCAGCGCATTCCCTCAGCTGTTGCTGGCGATCAACGGTGTCAATCTCAACGTCATCGGCGAGGAGAACCTGACCAAGAAACGCCCGGCAGTGTTCATCTTCAACCACCGCAACAACTTCGACCCCGTCGTGGTGGGCTCACTGGTCAAGGACAACTGGACCGGTGTCGGAAAGAAGGAGCTCCAGGACGACCCCGTCGTCGGCACCCTCGGCAAGCTCGTCGACACGGTCTTCATCGACCGCGAGGACCCGAAGGCGGCTGTCGAGTCGTTGCGCGAAGCCGAGGAACTGGCCCGCAAGGGGCTGTCGGTGGTGATCGCACCCGAGGGCACCCGGCTGGACACCAAGTCGGTCGGCCCGTTCAAGAAGGGCCCCTTCCGCCTCGCCATGTCCGCCGGGGTGCCGATCGTCCCGATCGTTATCCGCAACGCCGAGGTGATGTCCGCGCGCAATTCCTCCACGTTGCACCCGGGCACGGTCGACGTCGTCGTCTACCCCCCTCTTGCAGTGGCCGACTGGACCCTGGAGGACCTAGCCGACCGGATCGCCGAAGTCCGCCAGCTCTACGTCGACACCCTCAACAACTGGCCCTCGGACGCGGTCCCGCAGGTCGCGCTGTACCGCCGGCGAGGTGCTCCGGCCGGCGCGAAGTCCGGCCGCGGATCGCCCGCCAAGAAGGCCGCCGCCGCGAAGACATCGGCCGACAAGGCCGAAGCCAGAGTGAGGGGCCGTCGATGAGCGCAGCGGACTATTTCGCCGACTTCAGCACCACCGACGACGCGCTCGTGCTCGCGTCGGTGACGAGCAAGGCGGAGTTCGATCTGCTCAACGACTGGCTGCAGCGCCAGCGCCGGGCCCACCCCGACACCCGGGTTGAAGTGCTGCGACTGCCGCACGAGGACGCGCCGTCCGAATTGATCAGCGAACTGATCGACGAACTCGCCGCCGGAGAGGACCGCAGCGTCGTGCCGGTGCGGGTGTTCTGGGTGCCCGGCGGCCTGCCCACCCGGGTCAAACTGGTAGGTCTGATCTCCGGCCGCGACACCTACCGCCCCCCGGAGTTCCTGCAGCGGGCGATTCTCAAGAAGGACCCCTCGCGGGCCCGCATCGTCGCGGGCGAGCCCGCCAAGGTGTCGGAGCTTCGCCAGCAGTGGCGCGAGATCACGGTGGGCGACAGTCCCCAGGACTTCGCCCGCTTCGTGTTGCGCCGCGCGGCGCTGGCGGTCGAACGCATTGAGTTGCGTCTGCTCGGTCCGGAGTACAAGTCGCCGCGTCTGCTCACCGACGAGTTGCTGACCTCCACCCGCTTCGTCACGGGCCTCGAGGCGATTCCCGGCGCCAGCGTCCACAAGGCCGAGGAGATGCTCGATGAGCTCGCCACCGGGTGGAGCCGGTTCTCGGTGGACCTGATCCCCAACGTCGGGCGCGCCATCTTCAGCCGTGGTTTCGATCCCCGGATCGACTACGACGCCGCCCAGATCGAGTCGATGCGGCGTGCCCTGCAGGACCACCCCGCAGTGCTGCTCTGGTCGCACCGGTCCTACCTCGACGGAGTGATCGTCCCGGTGGCCATGCAGGAGAACAGGCTGCCGCCGGCGCACACCTTCGCCGGCATCAACCTGTCGTTCGGATTCATGGGTCCGCTGATGCGCCGCTCCGGGGTCATCTTCCTGCGTCGCAAACTCGACGACCCGTTGTACAAGTACGTGCTGCGCCAGTTCGTCGGCTACATCGTGGAGAAGCGGTTCAACCTGAGCTGGTCCATCGAGGGCACCCGGTCTCGGACCGGCAAGATGTTGCCGCCCAAGCTCGGTCTGCTCTCCTACGTCGCCGACGCCTACCTCGACGGCCGAAGCGAGGACATCCTGCTGCAGCCGGTGTCGATCAGTTTTGACCAGCTCCACGAGACCGCCGAGTACGCCGCCTACGCCCGCGGCGGGGAGAAAATCCCCGAGGGGGCTGAGTGGTTGTTCAACTTCATCAAGGCTCAGGGCGAGCGCAACTACGGCAAGATCTACGTCCGCTTCCCGGAGGCGGTGTCGATGCGCCAGTATCTCGGCGAACCCGGCGGGCAGGTCGCCGAGGACGACGCCGCCAAACGTCTGGCGATGCAGAAGATGGCCTTCGAGGTCGCCTGGCGCATCCTGCGGGCGACCCCGATCAACGCCACGGCGCTGGTGTCCATGGTGCTGCTGGCCACCAACGGGCGGGCCCTGTCGCTGCGGCAGCTCCACCACACGCTGCAGGACGCGCTGGACTACCTGGAGCGCAAGCGGACCCCGATGTCCAACAGCGCGCTGCGCCTGCACTCCGCCGACGGTGTGCGCACGGCTGTCGACGGGCTCTCCAACGCCCATCCCCTCACCCGTGTCGACGGGGGTCACGAGCCGGTGTGGCGGATCGCACCCGAGCAGGAGCTCGAGGCGGCGTTCTACCGCAACTCCCTGATCCACGCGTTCCTGGAGACCTCGATCACCGAGCTGGCGCTGGTGCACGCCGCGCGCGCGCCGGAGGGCAGGCGGGTGGAGGCATTCTGGGATCAGGCCATGCGGCTGCGGTCGCTGCTGAAGTTCGAGTTCTACTTCGCCGACTCGGCGACGTTCCGCGACAACGTGGCCGAGGAGCTCGAGTGGAACCACGACTGGCAAGCCCAGCTGGAAAACGGGCCCGACGCGGTCGACGCGCTGTTGCGGGCCAAGCGTCCGCTGATGGCCAGCGCGATGCTGCGGCCGTTCTTCGAGGCCTACGAGATCGTCGCCGACGTGCTCTGCGACGCCCCGGCCGACATCGCCCTGCCCGAACTCACCAAGCGTGCCCTGGGGGTGGGCGCCCAGTACGCGGCGCAGGGCCTGGTCCGCAGCGCGGAGTCGGTGTCGGCGCTGCTCTTCACCACCGCGCGGCAGGTCGCGGCCGACCAGCAACTGCTCACCCCCGCCGCCGACCTTCGCGAACGACGGCGGGAGTTCCTGCACGAGCTGCGGGTCATCCTCGCCGACATGGACCGGGTGCACAGGCTGGCGACGGCACAGTTCTACGACCGCGAGGCGCGACTGGGAGAAAGGTGAGCACTCTGCGCCCGGGGTGAAGCGACCCCGGCGGCCGATCGGCGACTTCTCCAACGTCGCTAGGGATGTTCCCCGGCCGTCCGAAAGCCGGCATACCGCAGCCACCGACCGGCATCTGCCATATGCTCAGGGAACGACCGCAGCGCGGTTTCCGGGTAGCGGCGAACGGCAAACGCGCGCCACAAGAGGAAATCGCCGGCAAGTCGGGATGCGCGAACATTCTCGACCGTCGTCGGAGGAAGTCGGGACAGAAGCGCATAGGTGAAGAAGGTGCTCTCCTGTTGGATGCCGCCAAGCATCCGGGTGTTGAAGTAGCCCGCACGTATGAGTCTGCGCGGATACCAATTCTGCGGGAGAACGCGAGCGAGTCTGCCCTCGGAATCCCATATCGTCGGGATCGCGGCGATCCATTCGGCGTGGGTCCGATCGAATCTCTCCCGGAGGGTCGCAAAAGCCCAGGGCATCAACAAATCGTCGGAGCCGAGCCAGGCGCAGATCGTATCGGACTGGACCGCGCCCTGCGAAGCGGCGCGCTCGAAGCCCTTGAAGACGGCGTCGTAGATACCCGCGTCGGGACCGGGAACCAGTCGGTGGCGAGGGTCGGCAGCCGACGCCTGCGCGATGATTTCGAGAGTCCCGTCGGTGGAGCCGCCGTCTACCAGGTAGTGGACCCAGTCCGGATCAGTCTGAGCACGTATCGACGCTATGGTCGCCCGAAGGTAGTGAGCCCCGTTCAGCACAGGGGTGACGATCACGAAGCGGGTCACTGCGAGTCACCTTCGATAGCTGAATGCGACGCCGAACCGGCCGCCGCCGTCGATCGTAGCGGCCCGACAGATCAACGGACCTCTGCGCGCCCGCCCGGAGGGGTTTGCCGGAGCGTCACCACGCGGAGACCCTCCCCCGATCATCGATGACCTCGTCGACTTCTACTGAAACCCCGGCAGCCGCCGGGGGTCGGCGCCGACGGCAATCGGCCCCGCGCTGTCTAGGCTGTCCTCGTGCCCCACGGTAACCGCGGCGCGGTCGCGCTCAGCGCGCTGCTTGGACTCGGTCTCGCCGGCTGTTCAGCGTCGTCGCCGGCGCCGCTCGCTGCGGCGGACCTGCAAGCGGGCATCGCCGCCGATCTCACCGAAAAAGGTGTGCGTTCGAAGACGGTGAGCTGCCCGAAGGACCTTCCTGCCGAGGTCGGGGCCTCGGTGCGCTGTGAAGTGGAGTTCGCTCCGGCGGATCGGGTGGAGGCGGTGGTCACGGTGACCTCGGTGGCCGGCGCGGAGCTGGACTACGAGGTCACCCCGCGGCTGACTCGCGAGCAGGTCGAGCGCAGGCTGACCGTCATGTCGGCTGCGCAGTCGGCGACGTGCGAGTCGGGGCTGGAGGCCGCCGTCGGGGACTGGACGCAGTGTGTGGTCTCCAAGGCCGGCGCGTCGTCGGGACGCACGGTGGAGGTCGCCGAGGTCGAGGGCCTGCGGCTGGACCTGCGGACCAGACCGGTGCTCGAGCAGGGCCAGGTCGAGGCGGAACTGACCAGAAGGCTGACGACCGCGACGGGCCGGGCTCCGGAATCGGTGCTCTGCCAGGGGGGGCTGCCGGCCGAGGTGGGCGGCACCACCCAGTGCGTGGCGACGTCGGCGGGCAATCGGGACACGTTCGTCCTCACCGTCACCTCGGTCTCCGACGACGTTATCGAATTCGACTACGGTAACCAGGGTCGCGGCAAC
>CAYXOM010000519.1:0-10324 GCA_964466565.1 uncultured Mycobacterium sp. | reverse complement strand
GAACTCGGACTGGGCCGCGAGCACTGGCGCTCGGGGATGCGGTACGCGCTGCTGGCGGGTCTGCGGGTGCTCGACCTGGCGGGGCCCGACGCCGACGCGGTGTCCCGGCTGCTGGCCGATCTGGGGGCGGACGTCGTCAAGGTCGAGCCGCCCGGCGGCTCCGCGGCGCGCAGCGGACTGCCCGCATTGGGCGGCGTCGGAATCCCGTTCGCGGTGCACAACGCCAACAAGCGCAGCGTCACCCTGAATCCGGCCGACGCCGCCGACCGCCGCCTGTTGATCGACCTGGCCGGCGCGGCCGACATCGTCGTGGACGACGGCGTACCCGGCGGGGCCGACGCCTACGGCACCTCGTGTGGCGAACTCGCCGACCGCTTCGCGCACCTGGTCACCGTGTCGGTCACCGACTTCGGCCGCCGGGGTCCGCGCGCGGCATGGCGGGCGACCGACCCGGTGCTCTATGCGATGTCGACCGCGTTGTCGCGGTCCGGCCCGGTGACCGGACCCCCGGTGCTGCCGCCGGACGGCATCGCCTCGGCGACAGCGGTGGTACAGGCCGCGTGGGCCGCGTTGCTGGCCTACTACAACCGGCTGCGGTGCGGGATCGGCGACGACATCGACTTCGCCCGGTTCGACGCGGTGGTGCTCGCCCTGGACCCGCCGTTCGGCACGCAGGGTCAGGCGGCCACCGCCCGCGGGGGCGGGCGCTGGCGCGGCCGGCCCCGCAACCAGGACCCGTACCCGATCTTCCGGTGCGCCGACGGGCACGTGCGCATCTGCGTGCTCTCACCGCGGCAGTGGCGCGGGATGCGGGCCTGGCTGGGCGAGCCCGAGCTGTTCACCGATCCGCGATTCGACTCGATCGCCGCCCGGGTGGCCGCCTTCGACGAGCTCGGTGCGTTGCTGGCGGACCTGTTCGCCGGCCAGAGCATGCAGAGCCTGGTCGAGCAGGGCCAGGCCCACGGCGTCCCGATCGCGGCGGTGCTCGGCCCCGCGCAGGCGTTGCAGTCCGAGCACCTGACCGCCGTCGGCGCGCTCACCGACGCCACGCTCGCCCCGGGTGTCCACGCCCGGGTGCCGGTGGGCTACTGGACGGTCGACGGCAGGCGGGCCGGTTTCCGCACGCCCGCCCCGCCGGCGGGGTCGAGCGACCCGCGCTGGCCGGGGACCCCGTTCGCGCCGGCGCCCGACCGCCGGCCCGGCGGCCTGCCCCTGGCGGGGATCCGCGTCCTCGACCTGGGGATCATCGTCGCCGGCGGCGAGCTGAGCCGGCTCTTCGGCGACATGGGCGCCGAGGTGATCAAGGTGGAGAGCACCGCCTATCCCGACGGCCTGCGGCAGAAGCGGGAGGGCCAGGAGATCAGCGAGGCCTTCGCTCGGGCGCACCGCAACCACCTGGGCCTGGGGCTGGACCTGCGCAGCCCCGCGGGAGCGGCGGTCTTCGAGCGGCTGGTGGCCTTCGCGGACGCGCTGTTCGCCAACTTCAAGCCGGGAACCCTTGCTGCGCTGGGCTTTCCGCCCGAGCGCCTGCGCCAGATCAACCCCGGGCTGATCCTGGCGGAGAGCAGTGCGTTCGGCGACGCCGGACCGTGGAGCGCACGGATGGGGTACGGCCCGCTGGTTCGGGCGTGCACCGGGGTGACCAGTCAGTGGACGTCGCCGGATCGCGGGACCGACGGCGCCCGGCACCGCTTCTACGACGCGACCACGGTCTTTCCCGACCATGTCGTCGGCCGCATCACCGCGATCGCCGCCCTGGCCGCGCTGATCCGCCGGGACCGGACCGGGCAGGGCGCCCGCGTGCACGTCTCGCAGGCGGAGGCGGTCATCAACCAGCTGGACACCCGGTACGTGCTGCTGGCCGCCGGGGCCCGTGGCTCCGCGGTGGCCGAGTCCGACGCCGAACATCTGGTCCTCGCGTGCGCCGGCGACGATGAATGGTGCGTGGTGTCGCTGACCGCTTCCGCTGACCGGCATGCCGCCGCCGTCGCGATCGGCCGGCCCGAGCTGGCCGGACACCGGGCGGAGCTCGCCGCCGCGCTGGCGGCCTGGGCGGCCGAACACGCTCCGGGCGAGGCGGCCGAGGTCATGCAGGCGGCCGGAGTGGCCGCCGGGCCGATGAACCGCGCCGGCGACGTGCACGCCGACCCGCACCTGCGACAGCGGGCGGTGCTCGCCGAGATGTACCACCCCTGCTTCGAGGTGACCCTGCCCAGCGAGGCGGGGCCCGCGCCGTTCCGCGGAATCCCGCCCGCCCCGCAGCGCCCGGCTCCGTTGCCCGGTGCCGATACCCGCCGGGTCTGCCGCGACGTCCTGGAGATGGATGACGCCGCGATCGACCGACTCCTCGGCGAGGGTGTGCTCTTCGAGACAGTGACAGACCGAAAGACAGTGACCGACCGAAAGACAGTGACCGACCCACAGGGAGTGCCGTGATGACCGTGACCACCGATCCCCAGCTGTTCATCGACGGGGAGTTCCGGGTCGCCGACAAGGCCGAGCCGGTCCTCGAGGCGGCCACCGGACAGTTGCTGGGCGACGGCGGCAGCGCCACCGAGGCCGACATCGATGCCGCTGTGGCCGCGGCGCGGGCCGCCCTGCCGGACTGGAGTTCGGCCTCACCCGACCACCGGGCGGCAGTCCTCACCCGCTTCGCCGCGGCGTTGCACGAGCGCGCTGGGGCCACCACCGAGTTGGTGACGCGGGAGAACGGGATGCCGATGTCGTTGTCGCAGAGCGCCAACGGGCTCTTTCCGGCCGCGCTGCTGGGCTACTACGCGAAGATGATCACCGAGACCCCGATCGAGGAGGTACGGCCCAGCCGCACCGGGCACACCATCGTGCGCCGGGAACCGGTCGGGGTGGTGGCCGCGATCGTGCCGTGGAACTACCCGCAGGCGCTGGCGGCGTTCAAGCTCGCACCCGCGCTGGCCGCCGGATGCACCGTCGTGCTCAAGGCCGCTCCCGAGACCGCCCTGGACGCGCTGGTGTTCGCCGAGGCCGCTCAGGAGAGCGGGATGCCCGCCGGGGTGCTGAACATTGTGCCGGGCGGTGTCGAGGCCGGCGTGCACCTGGTGTCTCATCCGGGAGTCGACAAGGTCAGCTTCACCGGCTCGACCGCGGCCGGGCGCGCGATCGGCGAGGTCTGCGGCCGGCTGCTGCGGCCGGTCACCCTCGAACTCGGCGGCAAGTCCGCGGCGATCATCCTCGACGACGCCGACCTCGACGCCACGATGCGCGGGCTGAAGTCGGTGTCCTTCATCAACAACGGGCAGACCTGTTTCCTGGGTTCGCGGATCCTGGCTCCGCGCGCCCGTTACGGCGAGGTGGTGGAGGCGCTGGCCGGGATGGTCGGCAACTTCACCGTCGGCAACCCGCTGGATTCCGCGACCGACATCGGCCCGGTGGTCAGTTCGCGCCAGCGCGATCGGGTGCTGGGCTACATCGAACTGGGTAAGGCCAGCGGAGCCAGACTGGTTGCCGGCGGCGGCGTTCCCGGTGACCAGCCGGATGGTTGGTTCGTCTCCCCGACGGTGTTCGCCGATGTGGCCAACAGCGACCGGATCGCCCAGGAGGAGATCTTCGGCCCGGTGCTCGCCGTGATTCCCTACGACGGGGACGAGCAGGCGATCCTGCTGGCCAACGACAGCGAGTTCGGTCTGGCCGGCTCGGTGTGGTCGGCCGACGAGGAGCGCGCCACCGAGGTGGCCCGTGCCATCCGGACCGGCACGGTGGGCGTCAACGACTATCAGCTGGACATCAACGCGCCCTTCGGCGGGGTGAAGGCCTCGGGCATCGGCCGTGAACTCGGCCCGGAGGGCCTCGAGGAGTTCTTCACCCTCAAGTCGATCTACCGCACCGGACGCTGAGCGCGCCGGTCGCCGGCGACCGCCGCGATCGCCGGGATGCTAGTTTTCGACGGGTGTCAAGTCTTTGCCGGGTCCGACGGTGAACCTCGATCCGCAGACCCCGGTGCTCGTCGGGGCCGGGCAGGTCAGCCAGCGCCAGGTGGATCCCGAGACCGAACCGGTCGCGCTGATGGCCGACGCCGCCCGGGAGGCGGCCGACCCGCGGGTGCTCGCCGCGGTGGACTCGATCCGGGTGGTCAACCTGTTGTCCTGGCGGTACCGCGACCCCGGGCTACTGCTCGGCGCGCTCACCGGTGCGCCCGATGCGGCCACCGTCTACACCGGCATCGGCGGCAACACCCCCCAGTCGCTGGTGAACCGGAGTTGCCTGGACATCCAGCAGGGGCGCGCCCGGGTGGTGCTGCTGGCCGGCGGTGAGACCTGGCGCACCCGGATGCGCCTTCGCGCCGAGGGAATCCGGCCGCAGTGGACACGCCAGGACGACTCGGTGCCGGTGCCGCCCGGAGCCGGCGACGACGTGCCGATGTCGGGTCCGGGGGAGGACCGGATCGGTCTTGACCGGCCGGCCTATGTCTACCCCCTCTTCGAACAGGCCTTGCGGATCGCCGCGGGGGAGTCGGTGGCCGGACACCGCACCCGGGTCGCGCGGTTGTGGGCGGGGTTCAGCGACGTCGCGGCGGCCAACCCGCACGCCTGGGTGCGGGAGCCGCTCACCGCCGCACAAATCGCCACACCCGGCCCGGGCAACCGGATGATCAGTTGGCCCTACCCGAAGCTGATGAACTCCAACAACATGGTCGACCAGGCGGCCGCAGTCGTCCTGTGCTCGGTGGAACAGGCCCGCCGGTTGCGGATTCCGGAAGAGGGCTGGGTGTTCCCCCAGGCCGGGGCAGACTCGCACGACACCTACCTGATCGGGGAGCGGGCCGAGTTGCACCGCTCGCCGGCGATCCGGATCGCCGGACGCAGAGCCCTGGAACTGGCCGGCGTCGGCATCGACGACGTGGAGCACGTCGACCTCTACTCCTGCTTCCCCTCGGCGGTCCAGGTGGCCGCCCGCGAACTCGGTCTGCCGACCGGCGACCCCGCCCGCCCGCTGACCGTGACCGGAGGGCTGACGTTCGCCGGTGGGCCCTGGAACAACTATGTGATGCACTCCATCGCGACGATGGCCGGACTGCTTCGGGGCAGCCCCGGCTCTCTGGGTCTGGTCAGCGCCAACGGCGGCTATCTGACCAAGCACAGCTTCGGCGTCTACGCCTCGACACCGCCCGCCCGGCCGTTCCGGTGGGAGGACGTTCAGGCCGAGGTGGATGCCGAACCCGCCCGCGCCGCCCATGCCCGGTGGGAGGGGACGGGGTCGGTGGAGGCCTGGACCGTCCCGTTCGACCGGGAGGGGAACCCCCAGAAGGCCTTCGTCGCGGTACGAACTCCCGACGGCGGGCGCACCCTGGCCGTGCTCGCCGATCCCGCCGCTGCCGCCCGCACCGTCGTCGAGGACATCGCCGGAGCCCCGGTTCGGGTCGGCGCCGACGGCGGCGCCGAGCTGGCCGGTTCGGGTTAGGGAGAACGCAGCAGGCCCGCCGCCCGGTGGGGCGACAGGCCTGCTGGTTGGCGGATACTCAGGCGCCGGATGGGGTAGCGCCGAGAACCCGTTGCATGTCGGGGATCATCTGCCGAAGCTGATCACCCCAGTAACCCCAGCTGTGCGTGCCGTTGGCCGGGAAGTTGAATACTCCGTTGGTGCCGCCGGCCGCCAGGTAGTTGTCCATGAAGGTCTTGTTGGTGCGCAGCGTGAACCCCTCGAGGAACTGTGCGGCCATCAGGTTGCCGCCACCGCCGGAGGTGTCGAGTTCCGACGGGGTACCCGTGCCGCAGTAGATCCAGATCCGGGTGTTGTTGGCGACCAGCTGGTTGATGTTGATCATCGGGTCGTTGCGGCGCCAGGCCGGATCAGACGACGGTCCCCACATGCTCTGGGCGTTGTAGCCGCCGGCGTCGTTCATCGCGAGGCCGATCAACATCGGCCACCAGCCCTCGGAGGGATTGAGGAAGCCCGACAGCGAGGCGGCGTAGGGATAGCGCTGCGGGTAGTAGATCGCATAGGTGAGCGCTGAGGCACCCGCCATCGAAATACCAACCACCGCATTGCCGTTGGGGTCGATACCGTGATTGTCCTGCAGGTATGCCGGCAGCTCCTGATTCATGAAGGTTTCCCACTTGTAGGTGTAGTTCTGGCCGTTGCCCTGCGACGGCTGATACCAGTCGGTGTAGAAACTCGACTGACCGCCCACCGGCATCACCACCGACAGACCGGAATCCAGGAACCACTCGAAGGCCGGGGTGTTGATGTCCCAGCCGCTGTAGTCGTCCTGCGCGCGAAGTCCGTCCATCAGGTAGACCGCGTGCGGGCCGCCGCCCTGGAACTGAACGCGGATGTCGCGGCCCATCGACGGAGACGGCACATCAAGGTAGAGGACCGGCAGGCCGGGCCGGGAGAACGCCGACGCCGTCGCCGAACCGCCGGCGACCCCCACCATTCCGGGCAGGGCGAGCGCGGCGGCGAACACCGCAGCACTGCGGCGCAACCATTTTCCTCGCAACTTCTCGACGATTCTCATGTGGACTCCCATCACCTTCCGTGAACGTTCGTTGCAGCGACGAATTGCTGCGTGGCCGTAGTCAAACACCGGGGGATGCGGGCCGAACGAACGTGGCGCGGTGTGCCGAGTCGCAGTTGGGCAACAATCAGATCACGCGCAGAAGTCCCACTCAGGCGGTGTCGGACTCGGTGTCGACACCGCCGGCGAGGAGGTCGGGGGCGTCGCCGTTCGCCCTGCCCGCCGCCACGGCGCGGATCCGGGCGCGGCGTTCGTCGATCGCCGAACTCAGATCGCCGAGAAGCTCGGGCTTGCGAAAGACCAACCGCTCCATGGCATCTCGGTCGATCTCAAGAATCGTCACTTCGCCGACAGCGTGGGCGCTGCCCAGAACCGGCTCGCGGGTGAGCGCCGTCTGACCGAGGAAGTCTCCCTGGTGCAGGACGCTGACCGGAAGGATCGCCCCGTCCTCTCCGGACACCACCAGCCGTATCCGGCCGCCGACGACGAAGGACATCCTGGCGGGGATCTCGCCGGACTTCTGCATCGTCTCGCCGTCTCCGTAACGGATGACGCGGACCCGCGGTAGCAGCGCCTCGAGTTCGGAGATGCTCGACCGCAGCACCGGGGCGACGGCGCGCAGCGCCGTGAGCCGGCGCTCCGGCGTGGAGAAGTCGTCGTCGACCCCGTCGAGGTGCAGCCGCTCTCGGCGGGAGGCGTACCAGAGCCACCGGCGAAAAGTCGATCGCGCCGTTGCGTCGTCGGCCGGGGAGCGCACCGGGATGCTGATTGCATACTCGGTGCTGCTGGTGGCGGTCGCGACCGGCCGGCCGTCGGGGTGCATCTGGGGTAGTTCGGCGGCGGTGTCGGTCAGTAGCTCGCAGACCTCGTCGGGGGCGTCGGTCGGGCCGAACGTGGCCGCGATCGTGATGGCGTGCCCTCCGGCCGGGCGGCTCAGATTGGCGAAGGCCTGACCGGCAAGCACCGAGTTGGGGATGATCTCCAGGCCGCTGCCGGTGTCGATGTGGGTGGCCCGCCAGTTGACCTCGACGACCCGGCCGGTTGCCGACGGCGTCTGTACCCAGTCGCCGAGCCGGAACGGCTGCTCGAACAGCAACAGCAGCCCCGAGATGATCTGCCCCACCGAGTTCTGCAGTACCAGGCCCAGCACGATCGAGCTGATCCCCAGAGCGGTGAACAATCCGCCGACATTGGCGCCCCAGACATAGCCCAGGATCAGGGCCACGCCGACGGCGATGATGACGAATCGGGCAACGTCGAGGAAGATTGCCGGCATCCGGCTGCGCCAGCTGCCGGACGGGGCGTCGGCGAAGAGCCTCCCGCTGAGGCCGGACAGCACCGTCACCAGGACGACGACGGCCAGGACGGTGGTGACGACCCGGATCCCGGTGGCCTCCGCCGAGACGTCGGTGGTCGTGACCAGGATCAGCAGCAGCGCCCCCAGCGGCACCACGTAGGTGCGCAGCAGCCACACCGGCCGGGCCGCCGAACTGCCCCGGCGTTGCAGCTTGTGCTGCAGTTCGGTGAGCCCGACCAGGATCAGCGGCAACGCGGCCGCGATGATGATCGACCAGTAGAACCAGGGCTCGGTGAGGACGTCATCCATCGCCGAGCCGCCATACCGGCCGGGTGCGACCGTCGTCGGTGAGCACGTTTCCGGCCGGCTCGTAGTGCATGGTGTCCCGGGTCGCCTGGTAGACGTCCTCAGAGACGTACACACCGGGCTCCGATGCCCCGTCACGCAGCTTCGAGGCCAGGTGCACCGCCCCGCCCCACAGGTCGTAGACCAGCCCGGCGCGGCCGACGAGCCCGCTGCTGACCGTCCCGGTGTCGATACCGGCGCGCAGCGTCAGGTGCTGGCCGCTCTCGGCGTTGAACCGATCGACGATCCGCGCTATCTCGACCGCGAATTCGACGGTGCGGTGGATGTTGTCCAGCCGGGGCACGGTCAGCCCGCAGCTGGCCAGGTAGCCGTTGTGGGTGCTGCGGACGCGTTCGACGCCAAGGGATTCGGCGGCGGCGTCGAATTGGCGGGCCAATTTGTTGATGATCTGCAGTGATTCCTCGGCGGCCAGGTTGCCGGACATCTCGTCGAGGCCGACCAGATCGGCGAAGATCACCGTGGCGTCCTGGTGTTCTGCGGCGATGGTCTCCTCGCCGTCGCGGTAGCGGTCCACCACCGGTTGCGGCATCAGTGAGAGCAATAGCCGGTCGTTCTCCCGGCGCTGCTCCTCCAGCAGCTGTTGCTTGACCGCGAGGTTTCGACTCATCTCGTTGAACGCCACGGTCAGGTCACCGAATTCGTCGCGGGACTCCACCGGCAGAGCCAGGTCGTAGTTGCCGGTGCCGATCTGTTCGGCGCCCTGCTCGAGCCGCCGGATCGGCCGCACGAACAGCCGCGACCATGCCATGGCGGCAAGGCAGGCGATGAGGATGATGATGGCCGTCCAGCGGACCAGTCGCTGGGTGAAGTCCCGCTCCGAGGCGAAGGCTTCCTCGGAGTCGATCGAGGCGATGATGATCCAGTCCAGGCCCGGCAGGTTCAGCGGGGCGTAGGCCTGCAGCGCCCGGTGGCCGAGGTAGTCCGAGGCGATCAGGGTGCCTGTCTCGCCCCGCTGGGCGGCGTCGGTGGCCCGGGTCCCCACCGGCTGGACGAGCACGGTCGTGCCCTGCGCGATGGCGCGGTCAGCGGTCTCAGGCGGGGTGCCGGCCTTGACCACGTCGCGCCGGTAGGCCTCGCGATCCTCCAGGAACAGCCGCGAGTCCGAACGCATCAGATCGTCGCCGCCCACCAGGTAGGTCTCCCCGGTGCTGCCCATGCCGGCGTCCTCCCACTGCCGGTCGGCGGTCATGAGGTAATTGACGACCCCGATCGGGTACTGCAGGGCCAGTACGCCGGCGGCCCGGCCGGGCGGGCCGACGGGGACGACCATCCAGGCCGTCGGCTCTCCGGCGGGCAGGTATTCGGCGAAGTCGGTGCCCGCCGCGAAGTCGACCTCGTTGGTGGCCATGGCCTTGCGGAAAACATCGGCCAGGCCGCCCTCGCCGCGGTAGGGACCGGTGAGTACGTTCGTCCCCAGATCGACGTCTTTGTAGGCGCTGTAGACCACCGTCCCGCGGGGGTCGATCAGGAGCGCGTCGCGCATCTGCATCCCGACGACGATCTCCCGGAAGTAGTCGTTGTAGCGGGCGTTGGCCGCGGACCAGTCGCTGCCGTCGCCTGCGTCGGCGCGGTTGACGGCCCCGTCGCGGTCACCGGCGGCCAGCGTGTAGTTGGCCTGCAGGTACCTGGCCGCGTTGCCGTCGGGCAGCAGTGCGTCGATGTCGATGCGCCCGCCGTCCGCTCCGCCGAAGCGGGTCCGGTAGTAGTTCACCAGCGCGGTGTTCTGGGCCGGGGTGATGGTGGCCGAGGCCAACTCGCTGAATCCGGCGCTGAAGGCCTGCATCGCATCGCCGACGGTCTGTCCCGCCACGTAGATCCGCAGCGAGCCCATGATGTCGCGCAAGCCCAGTTCGAGGACGCGGGCCTGGGCCTCCCGGACCGAGGTCAGCTGATCGAACACCGCCTCCCGCAGTGAGGTGCGTCCCGACTGGAACCCGATCCCGCCCACGACTGCGGTGGCGAGTACCGCCATGATCAGCAGCATCAGCATCAGCTTCGACTGGATGCTGACCCGTTCCATCAGGCGCCGGCGCGGCGGGCGGCGCCGGCCCAGTCGGTCGGCCATCGTCGGCCGGGCCCGGGCAGGCGCCGGGTCGGCCGGTGGGGCCGGGGGTGCCGACATCGGGTTCCTTCCTGCCGCGGACCCGGCAGCGAGCCCGGCCCACCGGCAA
>CAYXOM010000518.1:0-4425 GCA_964466565.1 uncultured Mycobacterium sp. | reverse complement strand
CCCGCGACCGTCCCCAGTTCGCCGTGGCGCACTCGGTGCTGCAGCCCATGGTGGGCCTGCTGATCCTGGCCGCCGGGGTCGGTCTCGGCGGGCAGCGTGCGCAGCACCAGGACGAAGATCGCCAGCATCAGCGTCTCCACCAGGAACTGCGTCAGCGCCAGGTCCGGCGCGCCGTGCAGCGCGAAGATCACCCCGCAGCCGTAGCCGGTCATGCCGACCACCAGCACGACGGCCAGCCGGTTGCGCAGCACGGTCGCCGCCACCCCGGCGGCCAGGATCAGCAGGCCCACCATGGGCTGCAGCACCGAGTGCGCCACGGCGAACTGGGGACGGTCGCGGGCGCCGATCATCAGCAGCACCGTGGGCAGCAGCACCAGGGTGGTCAGGATCGTCGCCTGGGTGATGGGCAGCGAGCCGCGCTGGGTGATGCCGGTCAGCCGCAGCGAGAGGGCGTCGGCGCCGCGCACCACCGCCTCGTAGGCCCGGTCGGCGTTGCCCAGCGGCAGGAACTTCGGGTCACGGACCCGGCGCAGCCGGGCCCGGCCGAAGAACTCCGCGAGGCCCAGCGCCAGCACCAGTGCCGACAACAGCAGCGGCAACCCCAGGCCGTGCCACAGCGCCAGGTAGTAGCCGCCGTCGGAGGCCCCGGCGGGCTCAAGGGTGTCGGTGTAGCCGGTCAGCACGGCGTCCAGGCGCGGGGCCAGCGGGCCCGCCGCGAGTCCCGCGGCCGCCAGGACCGCCGGCGAGGCCAGGAACAACCCCGGCGGCCGTTGCAGTCCGGCCACCAGGGGACTCGGCTCGGGTGCGCCCTTGCGCGCGAAGGCGCCCCACAGGAACCGCAGGCTGTAGACGGTGGTGAAGACCGATCCGGTGACCACCACCGCCAGCACCACCGGGGCCCAGCCGCCGAGCGCCTCGCTCTCGCCGATGGTCTCGAACGCGGCCTCCTTGGCGACGAAGCCGAGGAAGGGCGGCAGGGCGGCCATGCTGGCGGTGGCGGTGGCGGCGACAGCGAACAGCACCGGCAGCCGGCGGCCCAGCCATGCCAGCCGGCGGATGTCGCGGGTTCCGGTCGAGTGGTCGATGATGCCGGTAACCATGAACAGCGCGGCCTTGAACAGTGCGTGCGCGCACAGCATCGCCAGGCCGGCGAGCATCAGGTCACGTCCGCCCGATCCGACCAGCACCACCAGGAAGCCGAGTTGACTGACGGTGCCGAAGGCTAGGATCAGCTTCAGGTCGTACTCGCGCACCGCCCGCCAGCCGGCCAGCACCATCGTACCCAGACCGAGGGTGATCAGCACCGGCCGCCAACCGGGTGAGTCGGCGAAACCCGGTGTGAGGCGGGCGATCAGGTAAATTCCCGCCTTGACCATCGCCGCGGCGTGCAGGTAAGCGCTGACCGGTGTCGGGGCGGCCATCGCGCCGGGAAGCCAGAAGTGGAACGGCACGATGGCCGACTTCGACAGCGCGCCGACGACGATCAGCAGCACCCCCACCGTCACGGGGGTGCCGCTGGGCGGGTCGGCGACCCAGTCGGAGAGCCGGTAGCTGCCGGCCTGGTGGCCGACGACGATGATGCCGGTCAGCATCGCCAGCCCGCCGAAGGTGGTGACCAGCAGCGCCTGCATCGCCGCGGTGCGGCTGACCGAACGTTCGGCGTAGTGGCCGACGAGCAGGAACGACAGCACCGTGGTCAGTTCCCAGAAAACGTAGAGCAGCAGGGCGTTGTCGCAGACCACCAGCCCGAACATCGCTCCGGAGAAGGCGACGAGTTCGGCGGCGAAGCTGGGCAGGCGGTTCTCGGTGTGTCCGTCGGTGTGAGGGAAGTACTCCGCGCAGTAGAACAGCACCAGCGCGCCCACCCCCAGGACCAGCACGCTCATGATCGCCGCGAGGGCATCGAAACGCAGGTCGACGTTCATCGACAGCTGTGGGACCCAGGCGATGTCGACCCGCTGTTCGGGGCCCGGCCAATGGGCGATCACCCAGACCAGCGAGCCCAGCGGAACCAGCGCCAGCGGGTAGAAGGCACGCCGGTCGAACCGGCGCACCAGCAGCGGAGCCGCCGCCGTCGCCAGTGCGTGCGCGACGAGAATCCCCAGCACCGGCGTCAGCGCCCCGTGGCGAAGGACCGTAGCGACTCGATCTGCGCGGGATCCAGCGAGGGCCGCACCGTCTCGCGGGCGGTGGCGAGGTCCTCGGCGGTGACGTCGGCGGCGTCGATCGACCGGCGCATCGCGGTCAGCGCCGCCTCCCGAAGCAGCGCCACGCAGTCCGCGGCGCTGTACCCCTCGAGGTCGGCGGCGAGGTCCTCCAGATCCACCCCGGCGCTCAGCGGCACCGACTTGGCGGCGGTCTTGAGGATCTCGAAACGGGCTTGGGCGTCGGGAGGTTCGACGAAGACCAGCCGCTCCAGCCGGCCGGGGCGCAGCAGCGCCGGATCGATCAGGTCCGGCCGGTTGGTGGCGCCGAGCACGACCACGTCACGCAGCGGCTCGATGCCGTCGAGTTCGGTCAGCAGCGCCGCGACCACCCGATCGGTGACCCCGGAGTCGAAACTCTGGCCGCGTCGCGGCGCGAGGGCGTCGATCTCGTCGAGGAAGACCAGCGACGGGGCGGAGTCCCTGGCCCGGCCGAACAACTCCCGCACCGCCTTCTCCGAGGATCCCACCCACTTGTCCATCAGTTCGGCACCCTTGACGGCGTGCACGCTCAGCTTGCCCGAACTGGCCAGCGCCCGCACGACGAAGGTCTTGCCCACCCCGGGGGGGCCGTAGAGCAGCACCCCCCGCGGGGGGTCGACGCCGAGCCGGGCGAAGGTCTCGGGATGCTGCAGCGGCCACAGCACCGCCTCGGTGAGCGCCTGCTTGGTCGCGACCATGTCGCCGACGTCGTCGAGGGTGACCGAGCCCAGCGCCAGTTCCTCGGTGTTGGATCGCGACAGCGGGCGGATCACGGTCAGTGCGCCGGTGAAGTCCTCCTGGGTCAGGGCGGGTGGCTTGCCGTCCTCGCTGGCCCGGGCCGCGGCCCGCAGCGCGGCCTCCCGCACCAGTGCCGCCAGGTCCGCCCGGACGAAACCCGGTGTGCGGTCGGCGATCTCGTCAAGGCGGACGTCGTCGGCCGGGACGTCGCGCAGCAGCACCTCCAGCAGCGCCTTGCGGGTGGCCCCGTCGGGCAGGCTCAGGCCGAGTTCGCGGTCGCACAGGTCGGGCGCCCGCAGGCGGGCATCCACCGAGTCGGGGGCCTGCGAGGTGGCGATCAGCGCCACGCCCGGTGTGGCGACCACCTTCCGCAGTTCGCCGAGGATCATGGTGGACACCGGTTCGGGCGGATCGGGCAGCAGAGCGTCGATATCGCTGACCAGCAGCACCCCACCCCCCGCGGTCACCTCGGCAGCGGCCCGGGCGACCGCCTGCTGGCGCTCCGGGGCGGCCAGCGCTCCCACGTTGGGCCCGTCGAGTTCCACCAGCCGCCGCCCCGAGCACACCGCTCGCACCAGCCGGGCCTTGCCGACGCCGGCCGGGCCGGTGACGAGCACACCGAGATGGGGTGCGGCGCCGAGCTTCTTCAGTAGCGCCGGTTCGTCGAGGGCGAGTTTGAGCCATTCGCCGAGCCGGCCCGCCTGCACCTGCTGGCCCTTGAGGTCGTCGACGCTGACCGGCGGCTCGGCCGGCCAGGTGGTGGGACCGCTCACCTGCGCACCCGTCCCCGCCGCCGCGGCGACGCCGTTTCCCCAGCCGACCGAGGAGTTCGGCTGCACCGAGACAGGTCCGGCCGGGTCGGTGCCGGTCACCGTCAGCAGTTCGGAGGTCCAGGTGATTCCCACGGCCGCGGCCAGCGCCGTGCTGGCCGCCGCCGTGGAGGTGCCCGGACCCAGATCGCGCGGCAGCAGCGAAACGGTGTCGCCGACGCTGAGCACCTTGCCCAGCAGGGCCTGGCGCAGCGTCGCGGGGATCACCGAGCGGGTGGCCAGGGCCGAGCCGCGCAACGTGACCGACCGCGCCCCGTGCACCGTCACCGGCGCCACCACCACCGAGGCGTCCTCGCGCAGCCCGGCGTTGGACAGGGTGACGTCGTCGAGAAGTGCGGTGCCGGCCGGAACGCCTCCCGGGGCGACCCCGGCGACGGCGGCGGTGGTTCGGGACCCGGTGAGCGACACCGCATCCCACTCCCGGATGCCCATTGCGGCGATCGCCTCCGGGTGTAGCCGCACCACCCCGCGGCGGGTGTCGAGGGCGGCGGTGTTCAGCCGTGCGGTCAGCACCAGGCCCGGCGAGTGCCGCCCGGCCGCGGCGCTCCCGGAATCACCGGGGCGTCCGGATTCTTCGGCGGACACTCAGCCTCCCGGCTTTCTCAGGCCCAGCCGTGCGGTCGAGCGGCGGTTGGGGTGGCGGGACTGCCGGCCCGCCCGGCGGGCGGCGC
>CAYXOM010000517.1:0-1989 GCA_964466565.1 uncultured Mycobacterium sp. | reverse complement strand
ACACGATCGTCGAGTTGTGCGCCTCGATCAGGTCGACGATCCGGTTCTCCACGTCCGGCCAGATGGTGTTGCCGTCCAGGTTCGCCATGTCGGGAACCGGGACCTGAACCGCCAGGTCGAAGGTCTTGGCCGCCGGCGGGTTGACGATCCGCACCGATCCGGCGGGCAGGAGCGAAGCGACTCGGGGATTGGCACCGCCTCCGGTGAGGAAGCGGGCGACCTCCTCGGGCGGGCGCACGGTGGCCGACAGGCCGATCCGCTGCGCCGGGGCGGCCAGCAGCGCGTCGAGGCGCTCCAGGGAGAGTGCGAGGTGGGTCCCGCGCTTGGTGGCGGCCACCGCGTGCACCTCGTCGACGATCACCGTCTGCACCCCGGTCAGGGTGTCGCGGGCCGCCGAGGTCAGCATCAGGAACAGCGACTCGGGGGTGGTGATGAGGATGTCGGGCGGCTCGGCGAGCAACCGGCGCCGGACCGCCGCCGGGGTGTCCCCGGAGCGCAGGCCCACGCTGATGTCCGGTACCGGGGTGCCGGCCCGCTCGGCGACGCGGGCGATCCCGGCCAGCGGGGTGCGCAGGTTGCGCTCGACGTCGACGGCCAGCGCCTTGAGCGGGGAGATGTAGAGCACCCGGGTGCCGGTGCCGGGGGTGTGGGCCAGGCGGTCGATCGCCCACAGGAACGCCGCCAGCGTCTTGCCCGACCCCGTCGGGGCGATCACCAGGGTGTGCTCGCCGTCGGCGATGGAGTCCCAGGCCTGCTCCTGGGCCGGCGTGGGCGCGGGGAAAGTGCCGGCGAACCAGTCCCGGGTGGCAGGGGCGAACCGGTCCAGACTCACCCCGCCAGCCTGCCACGGGCGCAGGGATCGGGTCCCTAGTCGATCTCGGCGAAGTCCACCCACAGGTGCCGCGGGCCGCGAAAGACCTGGTTGTGCCGGTAGGGCGGCGGGTCGACCACCAGTCGCGGTGAGCGCACCCGGCGCAGGAGCACCTCCAGGGCGGCGTTGATCTCCAGTCTGGCCAGCGGGCCGCCGAAGCAGGTGTGGATGCCGCTGCCGAACCCGAGGTGTTCGTTGCCGGTGCGCATCGGGTCGAAGCGGTCGGGGTCGTCGAACTTGCGCGGGTCGCGGTTGGCCGCGGCCCACACCAGGAACACCGCCGAACCCGCCGGGATTCGGGTGCCGCCGACCTCGATGTCGGCGGTGGCCCACCGGCTCGGGAAGAACTGCACCGCCGACTGCAGCCGGGCCACCTCCTCGACGGTGCGCGGAATCAGGTCGGGGTTGTCGCGCAGGAGGTCCCAGGACCCCGGGTTGCGCAACAGCGTCATGACGCAGTTGCTCAGGGTGTTCACCGTCGAGTCGTGACCGGCGACCAGCAGCAGCAGCGTGTTGTTGACGGCGTTCTCGATCGAGACCGGGCCGTCGGGGCCGTCGGTGTCGTGCAGCGCCGCCGAGATCAGACCCGGCCCGGGTTCGCGGGCGAAGTGCTCGACCAGTGCGCGGGCGTAGGCGGCCAGTGCGGCGGTGGCATCGGCGGCCTTCGCCGTTGCGGCCCGGCCCTGCGGGGTGTCGCGTTCGGGGCCGACGTCGGCGCCCTGCAGGAAATCGGTCACCCAGCCGTGGAACTTCGGCTCGTCCTCGATCGGGGCGCCCAGCACCCGGAAGATCACCGACACCGGGATCGGGTAGGAGAAGTCCTCGACGACGTCCATCCGGGTGCCGCCGCGTTCCCTGACCTTGTCGAGCATGCCGTTGGCGATGTCCACGACCATCGCCTCCATGCCGGGGATCAGGTCAGGGGTGTGCGGCGGGCCGAAGTGCCGCATGAACTGCCGCCGCATGGTGTCGTGGTCGGGCGGGTCGGTGACGAGCATGCTGGTGTCGCGGGCCTGTGCGGCCTCGGTGGGCTCGAGCTGCACGTCCTTCTCGCCGAAGAGGCCCGACGGGCTGCGGGCCATGTCCGAGCTGATCCGCGGATCATGCGCCAGCGCAAG
>CAYXOM010000516.1:0-2118 GCA_964466565.1 uncultured Mycobacterium sp. | reverse complement strand
CGAGATGGAGCTTTCGCTCTATCGCGAGTACAAGGACATCGTCGGGCAGTTCAGCTACGTGGTGGAGACCGAGCGCCGCTTCTATCTGGCCAACAGCGTCGAGCTGGTGCCGCGCAACACCGAGGGCGAGGTGTACTTCGAGCTGCGACTGGGCGACGCCTGGGTGTGGGACATGTACCGGCCGGCGCGATTCGTCAAACAGGTCCGGGTGATCACCTTCAAAGACGTCAACATCGAAGAGGTGGAGAAGCCGGAGCTGCGGCTGCCCGAGTAGGACCTGTGCAGCAGGGCCCGGCTGGGGATAACCCCCGCCGGGCGTCGCGCTCCGGGCAGGCTGTGTCGGGTGCGTGGCCCACGCTGACCCGGTGAGCGCATCACACCACCGCGAACTCGGAGCTCTGGGTGAGCAGATCGCCGTCGAGCACCTGCGCGGCCTGGGCATGCAGATCCTGGCCCGTAACTGGCGGTGCCGGTACGGCGAACTGGACGTGATCGCCGCCGAGGCCGGCGCCGTCGTCGTCTTCGTGGAGGTCAAGACCCGCAGCGGGGACGGGTTCGGCGGACCCGAACAGGCGGTGACCCCCCAGAAGCTGCGCCGCCTGCGCCGGCTGGCCGGGATCTGGCTGGCCGCGCAGGAGCACCGCTGGCCGCAGATCCGCCTCGACGTGATCGGGGTCCGGCTCGGCCGGCCGCACGAGCCGACGATCACGCACCTGCGGGGCGTCGGCTGATGGCGCTGGGCCGGGCGTACTCGGTCGCGGTGCGCGGCCTCGACGGCGAGATCGTTGAGATCGAGGCCGACATCACCGCCGGACTGCCCGGAGTGCACCTGGTCGGCCTGCCCGACGCCGCACTGCAGGAAGCGCGTGATCGGGTGCGGGCTGCCATCACCAACTGCGGCAACAGCTGGCCGATGTCGCGGCTGACGCTGGCGCTCTCGCCGGCGACGCTGCCCAAGACCGGCTCGCTCTACGACATCGCCCTGGCGTGCGCGGTCCTGGCCGCCGGGCGCCGGGGACCCTGGCACCGGCTGGAGAAGACCGTGCTGCTGGGTGAACTGGCCCTCGACGGCCGGATCCGCCCGGTTCGGGGGGTCTTGCCGGCGGTGCTGGCCGCCAAGCGGCAGGGCTGGCCCGCCGTCGTGGTGCCCGCCGGCAATCTCGCCGAGGCCAGCCTGGTCGACGGCATCGAGGTACTCGGGGCCGCCGCGCTGGGCGATCTGCAGCGTTGGCTGAACACCGGCGCGGGTCTTCAGGAGCGGACGCACGCCCCCGCGCCGCAGAACGCGGGGTGTGCCGATCTGGCCGACATCGTCGGCCAGACCCAGGCGCGTTTCGCCGTCGAGGTGGCCGCCGCGGGCGCGCACCACCTGATGCTCACCGGACCGCCGGGCGTGGGGAAGACCATGCTGGCCCAGCGGCTTCCGGGTCTGCTGCCCGATCTGACCGGAGCCGAGGCGCTGGAGGTGACGGCCATCCACTCGGTGGCCGGCCTGCTCAGCGACCGGACCCCGCTGATCACCCGGCCGCCGTTCATCGCGCCGCACCATTCCTCCAGCGTCGCCGCCCTGGTCGGGGGCGGCTCGGGCCTGGCCCGGCCGGGCGCAGTCAGCTGTGCGCACCGCGGGGTGCTGTTCCTCGACGAGTTCGCCGAGGTCCGGCTCAGCGCGCTGGAGGCCCTGCGCACACCTCTGGAGGACGGCGAGATCCGGCTGGCCCGGCGCGACGGGGTGGCCCGCTACCCGGCCCGGTTCCAGTTGGTCCTGGCGGCGAACCCCTGTCCGTGTGCGCCGGCCGACGCCCGTGACTGCATCTGCAACCCCGCCCAGCGCCGGCGGTACCTGGCCAAGCTGTCCGGACCGCTGCTGGACAGGGTCGACCTGAGGGTCCAGTTGCACACCGAACGTGCCGGGGCTTTCGCCGCCGGGCCGGCCGAGGACAGCGCCGCGGTCCGGGAACGGGTGGGGCGGGCGCGCGCGGCGGCCGCGCAGCGGTGGGGGCCGCACGGGGTCACCACCAACGCCGAGGTCACCGGATCGGTACTGCGTCGTCGCTTCCGGCTGGCTCCGGCGGCGATGGCGCCGTTGCGCTCCGCTCTGGACCGCGGCCAGTTGAGCAT
>CAYXOM010000515.1:0-2996 GCA_964466565.1 uncultured Mycobacterium sp. | reverse complement strand
GCGCCCCGCCGTCTGTGATTGCGCCACCCTCATGGCCGGGCTGCCAGTCGGACCTGAAACCGTGAAGCTGTACCGGCGCATCAGGGCGATGGCGCAAAGCCGCCACGGCGGGCCTCGAAAACAGTGTCCTGACCCGGTCAGATCATCGCCCGGCGGCCGGACAGCGCCCGGCCCAGCGTGAGCTCGTCGGCGAACTCCAGATCGCCGCCCATCGGGAGACCGGAGGCGATTCGGCTGACGGTCAGGCCGGGGATGTCGCGAAGGACTCGGACCAGGTAGGTGGCGGTGGCCTCGCCCTCGGTGTTGGGATCGGTGGCGATGATGACCTCGGTGATGTCCACGCCGTCGGCCCGTTCGCCGATCCGGTTGAGCAACTGGCGGATGCGCAGCTGGTCGGGGCCGATCCCGGAGAGCGGGTCCAGCGCCCCGCCCAGGACGTGATAGCGGCCGCGGAACTCCCGGGTGCGCTCCACGGCCTGGACGTCCTTGGGCTCCTCGACCACGCACACCAGCGTGCCGTCCCGGCGGGCGTCACCGCAGATCCGGCACCGCCGGGCCTCGGACACGTTGCCGCACACCTCGCAGAACTGCACACCGTCGCGCACCCGGCTCAGCGCACCGACCAGCCGGTCGATGTCGGGGGGCTCCGCCGACAGCAGGTGGAAGGCAATCCGCTGGGCGCTCTTGGGTCCCACTCCGGGCAGCTTTCCCAGTTCGTCGATCAGATCCTGGACGGGCCCCTCGAACATGGAGCCTCAGGTCCCTGCGGGACCCTGCTGCTGGCGCATCTGGGCCAGCGGGCCGAGGAGGTTCTTGACGGTGTCGGCCATCTCGCGCGCGGCGTCCTCGAACGCGCCGACGATGAGGTCCTGCAACGTCTCCACGTCCGCCGGATCGACCACGCCGGGGTCGATCCGCACCGCGGTCACCTTGCCGTGCCCGTTGAGGGAGATCTCGACCAGGCCGCCGCCGGCCTGGCCGGTGACCTCGGTATCGGCGATCTTCTGCTGCGCCTCGAGCAGTTGCTGTTGCACCTGCTGGGCCTGGGCCAGCGCCGCCTGCAGGTCGGGCATGACCTGGCCGCGCAGTTGTTCGGCCTGCTTGCGGAATGCCTCGAGGTCACCGGGGTTCCCCGGGCTGACGGGCGGAATGCCGGGTTGCATGACGGTCTCCTTGCGTTGCGGTCTCGAGTTCGTTGCGGCCTGGGCCCTCAGGGCGCGCGTGGGTTCCAAGCCTAGACTCCCCGGGATTACCGTGACGCGGGTGCGAACGTTCCCTCTTCTGCGTGTCGCCGCCGTCGCAGCCACCGGACTGCTCCTGGCCTCCTCGACGCTGGCCCCGCCGGTCGGTTCGGCGGCGCCGAGCCGGATCGCCGGGATGATCGTGTTCCTCGACCCCGGTCACAACGGCGCGAACGACGCCTCGATCACCCGCCAGGTCCCCAACGGCCGGGGCGGGGTCAAGGACTGCCAGACCACCGGGACGGCCACCGGGAGCGGGTACCCCGAACACACCTTCAACTGGGACACCACCCTGCGGGTCCGTGCCGCCCTCAACGCGCTGGGCGTGCGCACCGCGATGTCGCGCGGCAACGACGACCAGCTCGGCCCGTGCATCGACGAGCGTGCCGCGATGGCCAACTCGCTGGCGCCCAACGCCGTGGTCTCGATCCACGCCGACGGCGGGCCGGCCACCGGACGCGGGTTCCACATCCTCTATTCGAATCCGCCGCTGAACGCGGCCCAGTCCGGTCCCTCGGTGCAGTTCGCCCGGATAATGCGGAGCCAGTTGGCCGCCTCCGGGATCCCGCCGTCGACCTACATCGGCACCGACGGGCTCAACCCCCGATCCGACATCGCCGGGCTGAACCTCGCCCAGTTCCCGTCGATCCTGGTCGAACTGGGCAACATGAAGAACCCGGTGGACTCGACGCTGATGGAGAGCGGGGAGGGCCGGCAGAAGTACGCCGATGCGGTGGCCCGTGGCGTGGTCGCGTTCCTGCAGACCCAGCCTCCCCGTACCGGCTAGCGACCCTCGACCTGAGCCTTGAGGTTGGCCAGCACTTCGTCCTGAATCCGCCGCAGGCCCAGCGGGGCGAAGGCCCGCTCGAAAACACCCCTGACTCCGCCGGCGCCGGTCCAGGTCGTCTTGACGGTCACACTCGAACCCGCCCCGGCGGGCGCAACCGTCCAGTTCGTCAGCAGCGAGGAGTTCGCGTCCTTCTCGATGACCGTGTGGCCGGCGAGGTCGACGTCGGCCTCCACGTCGCGCGACCGCGACCGGGTGGCCTGCAGCGTCCAGGCGGCGACGGTTCCGCGGCCATGCCCGCCGCGCAGCACGCGATACCGGCGAAAATGGCCGGAGAGGATCTTCGGGCGCACGTCGCGGTAGTCGGCGATCGCGTCGAGCACGGTCGCCGGTTCGGCGTCGATCAGGACGCTGCTCGACGCGCTGACGAGTCCCATCACTGCTCCTCGGTGCCGCGGATGTCACCGTCAATCTAGCCGGACACCGGGGGCTATCCCTCGATGGGTCGCGCTCCGAGTTCGCTCTGCAGCAGTTCCAGCGCCTCTTCCTCGGGGTCGCGGCGGGGTGGAGCCCCGGCGATGTCGCCGGTGGCCTCGGCGAGCAGTTCGTCCTCTCCGGCGCGGTGCCCGTCGGGCCGGGGGCCCGGTCCCCCGGGCTCCGCGGCGGGCGGCGCATCCCCTCGCTCACAGCGCACCTGCCAGTCGACTCCGAGGGCGTCGCGGAGGGATTCGCGGACGACGTCGACGTTGTGCTGCTCGGTCAGCCGCTTGGCCAGGGTGGCCGAGGGGTGGGCGAGGACCAGGGTGTCGCCCTCGAGGGCGCGGACGATCACCGCATCGAGCATCGCGTAGAGCGGTTTATTGCGCGCGTGCACCATCTCGCGCACGGTCGGCCACATGCTGCGCACCGCCGCGGCGTCGAGCGCTCCGGGGTCGGGCGCCGCGGGTGCGGCCTCGGCAGCCACAGCT
>CAYXOM010000514.1:0-14984 GCA_964466565.1 uncultured Mycobacterium sp. | reverse complement strand
CGCCAGCGCGCCGACCCGGCCGACGTAGCTCGCCGGGCGGGGCACCGTGGGCGTCCCGACCGCGAGCCGATGCCGTCCCCGTGTCCCGTTCATCGCCACCACGGCAACCGCCTCCCCGCCGAACCCGGGGGTTCGTCACAGTCAACTGACAGAAGAATCACAGGAATCATACAGCTACGCCGAGGCGACGTCCTGATCCACTCCGGGGCGGGGCCGCCGGCGGCGCAGCGCGCGAGCGATCATCAGCCCGTAGGGCACCGCGTTCACCGCGGCGAGCACGCCGGCCGCCAGCCACTGCGCCGAGCGGGTCAGCCCGGCCGGATAGATCAGCCCGCCCAGGTAGTGCTCGACGAAGCCGCCGCTGTAACCGGTCTGCCCGGACGCCCGGCGCAGCGAGTTCTCCAGCGGGGTCAGCGGGCAGGTCCCGCCGCTGGCCTCGATCCACAGCCCCCAGGCCAGCACCGGCAGATGCAGCACCGCCAGCCACGGCCAGCGCCACACCGCGGCCGCCCCGGCCACCGCGAACACGATGAACAGCCCGTGCACCACCAGCACCGCGTCGGCGAGCAGGGCCGCGACCATTCCCCGATGATGCCCCACCCCCGCGGGAGACGGTCAGTACGGTGAGCCAATGAGCCCGCCGACCGTCGCCGAGTACACCCTGCGCCGCATCGCCGCGCTGGGCATCGACCGGGTCTTCGGAGTGCCCGGGGACTACGCCTTCGCCATCGACGACGCGGTGGAGAAGGTCGACGAGGTCGACTGGGTGGTGTGCGCCAACGAGCTCAACGCGGCCTACGCCGCCGACGGCTACGCCCGCATCCGCGGTGCGGCGCTGCTGACCACCACCTACGGGGTCGGCGAGTTGTCGGCGCTCAACGGGGTCATGGGCGCCAAGGCACACCGGCTTGCGGTATTCCACCTCGTCGGCATGCCCAGCGACCGCATCCGGCGGCTGGGCCTGATCACCCACCACAACCTCGGTGAACCGAACTACGACCGCTACCAGTCGATCTCGGCGCAGGCGTGCTGCGCCTCCGCGGTGCTCACCCCGGACAACTGCGTCGAGGAACTCGAGCGGGTGATCAGCGAGGCGCTGCGCCGCTCGATGCCGGCCTACCTGGTGATCCCGGAGGCCAACGGTGTCACCCCGGTGATCGGCGAGCCGGTGGCCGGGGTGCCGCTGGCGCAGGTGACCCGGGGACGCAGCGCACCGGCCGAACTCGACGCCGCGGTCGCCGAGGTGCTCTCGCGGCTGGCCGGCGCCACGGCACCGGTGGCGCTGCTCACCGCGCTCACCGCCCGCTACGGCGTGCGCGACACCGCGGTCGGTTTCGTCACGAAAGCGGGACTGCCGGTGGCGATCACCTCCTACGACAAGGGCGTCGTCGACGAGTCGCTGCCGAACTACGCGGGCCTCTACGGCGGTCAGAGCTCACACCCGGCGCGGGTGCGACAGACCGTCGAGGACGCCGACCTGGTCCTCGACATCGGCGGGGTGCTGCTCACCGAGCTCAACACCGGCATGTGGAGCACCGAGCTGCACCCGGCCCGGATGGTCAGCATCCACGACACCTGGGTGCGCTCCGGGGAGAAGGTGTTCATCAACGTCGCGATCGGCGACCTCCTCGAGGCCCTGCTCGCCGCCGTCCCGGCGGGCAGCCCGGCCGCCTGGTTCGGGGCGGGCGGCCCGCAGCAGCTCGCGATCACCGGTTCCGGGCCGGACCCGACCACGTCGGCCAACTTCTACCCGAGGCTGCAGGCCAAGCTGCGCACCGGCGACACCCTGGTGATCGAGACCGGCACCGCCATGTTCCACCTCAACCCGATGCGGCTGCCGGCCGGGGTGGGCGCGGAGGCGCAGGGGCTGTGGGGCTCCATCGGCTGGGCCACCCCGGCCACCCTGGGCATCGCGCTGGCCAAGACCTCCGGGCGCACCTGGCTGGTCACCGGGGACGGCTCCCACCAGCTGACGCTCAACGAGCTGGCGGTGATGGGCCGCTACCGGGTGGACCCGGTGATCTTCGTCCTCAACAACGGCCTCTACGGCGTCGAGGACGTGATCAGCGAACGCGGGCATGTCTACGACGACCTGGCGGCGGTGCGCTACCACCTGCTGCCCGAGGCGCTGGGCTGCACCGGGTGGCTCTCGCGGAAGGTGAGCACCGTCGCCGAACTCGACGCGGTGCTCGCCGAGCTGGACTCCCACCAGGGCGCGGCCTACATCGAGGTGATGATCCCCGGCGCGGAGAGCCAGCCGCTGCCGGCCGCGGCGATCGACCGCGCCTACAAGGTGCGGGTGCCGTCCGCGGACTGATCAGGCGGCGGGAGCGGGAACCGGCATCGGCGACACCTCCGGGGCCGGCGGCTCCGGCGGGGGCGGCGGCGGCGCGTTGGAGCCGACGTAGCTGCTCTCCGGGCCGACGACGAAGCCCACCAGGTCGCGGCTGTTGAGGCAGGCGACCACGCCGTTCTCGTCGACGCCGCAGGCGACCTGCCGGTAGGTCAGCCGGGTGCCGGGGGCCAGCGCCCGCGCCGGACCGGCCTCGGCGTAGCGGGGCTCCTCGGTGGTCTCGAACATCGGCATGCCCACCGGGCCCGCACTGACGAGGTTGGCGCCTTCCGGCGCGCCCGGCAGCGGTCCGCTGCAGCCGTACTCGCCGTTGATGCTGTCCAGCGCGCACACCACGCCGGCCGGGCCGGCGAAGGCGAACCAGCGGCCGGCCTTGGCGCTGTAGTCGGCCGGGTTGGCCGGCAGGTAGTCGAACACGTCGGGGATCGGCGGCAGCGCCGGCGCGGGATCCGGAACGGGCTCGGGGCCGGGCACCGGGTCGGCGGCGACCGCCGCGGCGGTGGCCATGGCGGAACCCGCCGTCAGCACGGCGGCCGCCAGAATCCTCAATCGCATCGCCCTACTCTAACGACCACGGCAAACCCGCAGCCAGAGCCGTTTTCAGCGCTCCGTGACGCTCTCGGGAACGCTCAGCGCGCGCTGCGCCGGATGCGCTCGTCGTAGCCGGCGCGCGCCTCGGTGTCCAGCGTTCTGAGCACCCGCTGGCGGGTCAGCCGGCCGCGGATCGCCCCGAGGGTGACATCGGGCAGCAGCGCGGCGGCGGCCTCGTAGCTGCGCATCCAGCCCGGCACCGCGACGATCGCCGGCCGGCCCCTGCAGGTGCCCACGATCGCCTCGGCGATGTCCTCGGGATCCACCGTAGGCAGCATGCCGCCGAGTTTGACCCCGGCCACCAGGTCGGTGCGCACCGCCGAGGGCAGCACCGCGGTGACGGTGACTCCGGTGCCGGCGAGCTCGTCGCGCAGCGCCTCGCTGAACCCGACGACGGCGTGTTTGGTGGCGCAGTAGGTGGCCAGCCCGGCCGCCGGTACCTCACCGAGGTAGGACGCGACGTTGACGATGTGCCCCGACCCGCGCCCGAGCATGCCGGGCAGCACCAGCTTAATGGTCCGCAGCACCCCGTTGAGGTTGACGTCGACGATCGCGTCGGTGACGGCGTCGTCCTCCTCGGCGAACCGGCCGGCGGGCATGATCCCGGCGTTGTTCACCCACACCTGCACCGGCGCGTCGATGCCGGCCAGGAACTCCGCTATCGACTCCCGGGAGCGCACGTCCAGACCCGCTCCGGCGCAGCCGATCTCCTCGGCCGCGGTCGTGGCCAGCTCGGCGTCGAGGTCGCCGATGTACACCCGGGCGCCGGCGGCGGCGAAGGCGCGGGCGGTGGCGTATCCGATGCCGCGGGCCGCGCCGGTGATCGCCACCACCGCACCCGAGAGGTCGATCGGTCTGGTCATGCTCAGCTGCTCTCGGATCGGGCGCGCATCATCGGACAGCCCCGCATCGGCGGGGCCAGGGCGGGTGTCGACGCGGCCAGTTCGCCGCGCCGGCGCGTCAGCACCCCGGCGTCCAGCGAGTAGGCCTCGGCGTCCCACTGTCCTTCGGCGAAGCGCGCCGCCATCGCGGCCGCGCGCGCCGCGCAGGACAGGTAGGAGTTGGCCAGCAGCCCGGGACGGTGCAGCGCGTTGGAGACGAACCCGCTGAAGTGGATCGCGCCGTCGGCCCACACGTAGCTGCCGAACCCGTGCCCGGTCGGTTCGGCGGTCAGGTCGGCGGCGTTGAGCGAGAGCGCCAGCGCGATCCCCTCGGACTCCGATGCGGCCGGCACCTCGAAGCGCTGCAGCACCAGCAGCCCGTTGCCGTAGACCGGGTGCGGCTGGTCGCCGCGCACCGAGCACTCCGAGACCCCGTCGCCGAAGCCGAAGGTGACGTGGAAGCCCGCGCCGTGGGCGTGCACCCGGGGCTTTCCGGGTACCTCACGGGCGGCCAGCTCGGCGAACTCCGACTCCGGCCAGGCGCACGGCCGGTCCCCGGCGGCGACGAGTGCCGCTGCCGCATAGGCCATCTCGTCGGGCACTTCGCGCATGCCGCTCTGCGGGTGGCCGCTGACGGCCGCCCGCGCGCCGGTGCGCTCGGCCAGCAGCGGCGCCAGCGCCCGCGCCTCGGCGAGCTGGGTGGTCGCGGCGGCGCCGATCAGGTCGCGGATCCAGGCCGCGTTGGCGTCGTGCACGCGGGCCAGCGACCATACGTCCAGCCGGCGGGCCTCGACGTCGTAGACCGGTCCGGACATCGCCGCGCACCGCATCGCGACCCCGCCGATGGCGGCCAGTGCGTCGTCGGTCAGGTCGAGGTCGGTGAGCAGCTCGGTACGCACCGCGATGAGGTACCCGGTCTGTCCGTCCGGGGTGCTCTGCTGGCCGACGATCTCCACGGTCTGGGCGTAGCGGTCGGCCCACCAGGTGAACCCGGTGGGTATCCGGTAGGACCAGTCCTCGCCGATGCCGAAGCGCTCGTCGAAGAGCCAGTCGATGGTCTGCTCGGCGACGTTCACCGTCGGGGCCCCGCTCACCGCGGTGTGAGGCGGACCTTGAACCCGTAGAGGTCCAGGCTGTAGGGCAGCGGCCGGCCGGCGGCGAGTCCGGAGCCCTCGGCGTGCAGCTCGCCGGCGCTGATCAGGTGCGCCATCACCGCCTGCCCGAGGAACACCGACAGACCGTAGCCGGGGCAGACCTGCGGGCCGTGGCTCATGAAGTTGAACAGCCAGTTCTCGCCGGCGTCGCCGGAGGCCCACTCCCCGGGGCTGAACTTGTCGGCGTAGGGCACCCGGGCCCGGTTGCGGTGGTTGAACACGTTGTAGATCAGCACCTGGGTGCCCTCGGGTAGCATCGCGCCGCCGGGGAACTCGACGTCGCGGGTGGCCACCCGGGCGAACAGCCCGGTGGTCGGCCACAGCCGCATCGCCTCGAGCAGGCAGCCCGCCAGATACCTCAGCGAGGTCACGCCTTCGGGCGTGGCGATGTCGGCGGCGGCGATCTCGGCGCGGACCTCGGCCAGCTGTTCGGGGTGGGCGGCCAGCGCCGCCAGCGCCCGCATGGTGTTGGCGCTCAGGGTGTCGCCCATCGCGAACAGCCAGTGCACCAGCTGCCCGGCCGCGCCGCCCGGCGGGGCCGGCGTCCGGGCGATCTCGGCGGCCAGGCTGCCGGCCTCGGCCTTCGCCAGGTGGCCTTCGATGATGCCGATCATCTCCGGGTACTGCTCGCCGGGCTCGCCGGGCATCTTGTTGCCCTGCGACATCAGCTCCCCGAGCAACTCCATCAGCCTGGTGTCCCCGGCGGCGTGGTCGCCGAAGACCACCCGGCGGGTCAGCCGCTGGAACACCGCGTCGACGGTCTCCCAGTCGGCGTCGGCGCCGACCAGCTCGGCGGCGGCCTCGGCGGCGGCGGTGACGAAGGCCGGTGCCAGCGTGTGCACCGGGTTGCCCGGTTCCAGGACGGCGTCGGCGAACTGCCGGCGCTGCGCCCACACGTCGCCGCGGGAGATCGTCAGGGCGTCGGGCTGGAACGCCGACATCCCCTTGCGCTTCGGCTCGGGGTCGGAGGCGAACGGGTCCGGGGAGCCGCCCAGGACGAACTTCAGGTCCTCGGGGGCGTGGACCAGCAGCGCCTCGTCCGTGGCGACGCGGACGTAGAAGGGCCCCGGGCCGTGGGTCTCCACCAGGTCGGCGACCAGCCGGTAGCCCAGATGGTCGGCCCCCAGCCCGGCCGCGATCCGGGTGGGCAGCTCCCGCTTGTTGAACAGCCCCTGGATGATGTTGGGCGCGCCGATCTGGGCGGTGAACCGGACGCCTTCGAGGACGGACGCGTGCGGGAAGTCACCTGGCACAGCGGTTAACCCCAGGGCATGTAAGCGCGGACGGTATCGGCGAGCTGCTCGATCCGGTTGGGCTTGTCCGGCGCCGGGGCCCCCAGCTTTGGCCACGGCGCGAACACCCGGTCGACGTCGCCGATCACCGGCTCCAGTTCCGGGTAGTGGCGCAGCATGACGTCCTTCATCGAGGTGCTGTTCACCCAGTCGAACCCCACCTGGGTGTAGATCTCGGGCCGGAAGTCGTTGGTGAAGAACCGGTCGCTCTTGAGCCGGCGTGAGGCCATCAGGATGAAGATCCGGAACGCGGTGTCGGAGAACCCGAAACCCTTCGGCGGCTGCTCGGCCTGCATGCCGACCTGCACGTCGACGGCGTCGACGTCGCCGTTGTAGATCTCGTTGATCTCCCGGGCCCATTCCTTGTTCGGGGTGATCTCCTCGATGCTCTTGCGCCGCGGCATGTGCAGCACTTCCCGGAAGTCGTTGTACCGGGGCACGCCGCGTTCGCGGTCGCGCACGATGTCCAGGGTTGCCAGGTCGGTGACCTGGCCGTCGAGGCGCTCCAGCTTGCGCAGCGCGTTGGGGTAGTTGTGCAGGCACACCGCGCCGGCACTGGCCAGCCCCATCGAGTACCACAGGTCGCCCATCTGCAGGCTGTCCATGAAGTCGCGGGTGTAGCGGCCCTGGATCTCGGTGAACGTCTTGTTGTAGAGGTGCTCGCCGGACTCCAGCGAGAAGAAGTTCCAGTCGTCGGGGATCAGCGAGTGCAGCCGGTAGACGGTGACGAACTCCTCGGTCAGCGAGAACGGCGCGGTGTGGTGGTCCACCGGCGAGCCGACGATGCCGGAGAGCACCTCGCTGTCGCCGACCCGGCCGATCTTCTCCTTGAACGCCTCGCCCAGGGCGCCGTACCAGTTGGCGTCCATCGCGATCTGCAGCGCGGGGTGGCGCAGGATGCACGGCGTCCACTCCACGGTGTGGATCTTGGCCATCAGCGCCGAGACCACCAGCAACGCGGTCTCGTAGAGGCGCTGGTCGTCCATGCTCGGGTAGGCCTTCTTCAGCGCGTCGCAGACGGCGTTGTGCTCCCGGGAGAACAATGTGTGCAGCAGGCCAACCCCGGCCCAGTAGTTCTCCTCGAACCCGGTCAGGTCGATGCCGGGGTACTTGCCGCTCGGGTAGAGCCGGCCGTCCTCCTGCACCTTGATCTTGCCGTCGGTGTACGTGCGCAGCTCGGACTGCTTCTCGGCGCCGGTGCCGTAGACCTGCGAGCCGTCCCACCAGTGGGTCTCGGTGTTGGCGAACACCGGGGCGGGCTCGCCGTCGATGATCTCCCCGCGCACCGGGATGGTCTCGCGGATCTCCATCGGGTTGCGCGGGAAGTCGTCACCGGGGCCCAGCGGGATCTTGATGGTCCGGTCCGGGTCGCCGTGGCCGTGGAAGAACCAGTTGTGGTTCTCGAACTGGATCCACGCCGCGGCGATGGTGTTGACGATCCCGGCCGGCTTGAAGCTGTCGCGGGCCATCAGCTTGCGGCTGATCAGCCGGGGATCGGGATCCAGCAGCTTCTTGGTGTGGGTGATTGTTCGGTGCAGGGGCGCGTTGCGGCCGAAGCCGGTGCCCGCCGCCCCCAT
Source organism: uncultured Mycobacterium sp. (assembly GCA_964466565.1). Taxonomy (GTDB): domain Bacteria; phylum Actinomycetota; class Actinomycetes; order Mycobacteriales; family Mycobacteriaceae; genus Mycobacterium. Next base: position 7,136 of record CAYXOM010000514.1, on the reverse strand, counting down.
CCAGGGGTCGTCGAGGTCGTTGAACGTGCCGTCGGGCGTGCGGGCCCGCTTCACCTGCTCGGTCGGCTCCCCCAGGTCGTCCTTGGGCCGGATCGGGTCGGCCTCGAACAGGTTCTTCTCGCGCAGTTCGTCCCGCAGCCCCGCCAGGGCGCGGATCTGCAGGATCAGCGACGGATACTCGTACCACTGCATGTTCAGCATGTTCGGCTCGTGTCCCCTCGGAATCGATGTGGCGGCAGGGTCTCAGCGCGGCGTGCGCAGGGCGAAGTAACCCAGCTTGGAGTAGTCGTCCCCGTTGTTGAACAGGATCTTGCCCAGAAACACCCCGGGGACGAGTTCGACGAGCTCGTCTCGGATGCTGCGGATGATCAGCTTGGGATTCTTCTCGATGTCGGCGTAGTCGATCACCATCACCTCGACGTCTGGGTCCTCCTTGCCGGGTTCGACGTAGGTCTCGAAGTCGAAGGCCAGCTTGCCGTCGGAGTGGTCGCGCATCGAGTACAGCGGCCACAGCAGCTTGCCCACCAGGCCGGTGCTGCGGGTCAGGCGGTTGTCGCCGGTGGCGGCCTCGGCATCGAACCGCTTGCCCTGCCAGGGCATCCACAGCGAGGTGATCATCCGCACCACCGCGTCGAACCTCGGGTTGGTGGTGGTCATCACCAGCATGCCCTCGGTGGGCCCGTTGAGGTCGGTCGGGGCGGTGCCCAGCCGGAACAGTTCGTTGAGGTCGGCGTCGGCGGCGGCGGCGTCGTCCTTGGCCCGCTCGGAGAGTTCGTCGATCCACGCCCAGGTGGAGTCGGCCGCACCTTCGGGATGGGCCTTCACCGAGTCGCGCAACCAGGCCAGCTTGCCGGCCACGCCGGGAAGTGCTGTGTCGCGTCGCTTGGCCATGAAAGTCCTCCTCGGAAACGGTTGTTCTATTGACGCTTTCGTCGAAGCCTACGAGGCCACACGGGGTCCGCGCAGGATTATCAGGCCCGCGGGTGCGCCCCTGCTCCGGCGATGCCCGCCACCTGCGGCGTTCCCCTGGTTAGCATGGCGCGGTGATCCCCGGGGACGTCGAATTCCTCATCTTGGGCGTTCTCGGGGCGCTGGCCGCCGCGACGGGTGTCTACCTGGCGGTTTCCTACGCCATGATGGCCGCCCACACCGACCCCCGGCCCGGCCGCCATCACGCCGGGGCCGTGCTGCGCGAGTTCTGCTACGTGATGATCACCCAGCCGCTGGTGCCGCTGTACTACCTGATCGGGCGGCGGATGGGGCCCGGTGACGGCACCCCGGTGATCTTCGTGCACGGCTACTTCCAGAACCGGGCCGACTTCTGGTGGCTGGCGCGCCGGTTCCGCAAGGCCGCCCTCGGGCCGCTCTTCGGGTTCAACTACCCGTGGTTTCAGCAGGTCGGACCCAACGCCGCCCGGCTGGAGCGGTTCGTCGAGACCGTCTGCGCGCAGACCGGCGCGCCGCGGGTAACCCTGGTGGCCCACTCCTTGGGCGGGCTGGTGTGCCTGGAGTACTCCCACACCGCCGCCGGCGCGGGCCGGGTAGCGCACTGCATCACCGTCGGCACTCCGCACGGCGGGGTCGCGTGGCGCGGCCCGATCCCCGGCACGGTGGGCCGACAGATGCGCGCGGACGGCGAGTTCGTCCGCGAGCGGCGGGAACGCCCGGTGGTGGCGCCGACGCTGAGCGTCTACTCCACCCACGACAACATCGTGCATCCACCGGCAACCAGCGCGATCGCCGCCCGCGGCGGGCGCGACGTCGCCGTCGACGGCGCCGGGCACCTGTCGCTGCTGTTCTCCCGCGAGGTGGCCCGGGTGCTCGTCGAGTTCATCCGAACACACCCGCAGTAGCCGTCCCGGCTCACCAGTTCCCGCCACATGACCCGGCCGGCGCGATCGGCGGGAACGGGGTGCCGTCGGCGACGATGCAGCGCAGCGGCTGCCAGAAGAACCCCACCCGGTAGGTGTTCCACCGGGTGCCGTCGGGATAGGTCCGGCCCTCGCAGAAGCCGCCGTAGCCCGAAGCGACGAAGGCGTTCGGGTCGTTGCCCGGACACCACATCGGCGGGTTCGGGACGAACGGGTCCCCCGGCGCGGCACCGGCACCCGGCGCCGCGAGCCACGCCGCGGCCAGCAGCGCGGTCAGCAGCGCGGCCGGGCCGACACGGTTGCGCGTCATCAGAACTCCCCCTCCAGGACGTCGAGCAGGTCGCGCAGTTCGGCCTCCCCGATCAGGCCGCGCCGGTGGCACGAGCGGGCCATCTCCCGCAGCACCGGCAGGCTGAAGCGCAGCCGGCCGCTGCGCCCGGCCCGCTGCGGCTCGACCGGCGTGCCGTCGGGTGCGGTGAACAACCCCTCCCGCACCCCCCGGTAGACCCAGTGCACCGACTTTCCGAACAGCCGCGCCACCTCGGCGGCGCCGCAGAACCGCTCGGCGGCGGCACCGGCGAGTTCACGCTCGATCTCGGCGGCGAGCACGCTCGCCCCGCAGGTCGCGATCACCGCGTGGTCCAGCGCGTCGACCGCGCGGACCTCGTTGCGCAGCGCGAAGTCGGCCGGGTTGAGGCCGCCGTCGGTGGTGCTCGGCTCGAGGTCGCGGCCCAGCACCACGTTCAGACCGCGGCGCTGCAGCACCAGGCTGACCCGGCGCAGGTGCTCCTCGCGGCCCAGGTCGGCCAGCGGGAACGGCAGCCAGAGGTCCGATCCGGTGGCGATCGCCCGGCTCATCGCGGCGACGACCGGTTCCAGATCGGCCAGGTCGTCGCAGGCGCCGGCCTCCCCCGGGTCGAAGCTGTAGGTCTCGGCGATCACCGCGCCCTGCTCGGCCGCCTTCTCCGCCAGGTCGGCGCGTGCCACGGTCTCCCGGTCCCCCAGGACGATGACGGCGTGGCTGATGTGCGTGAACTGCGTCATGAAACCCCCTCTGCTCTCGGTTCCCCTCACCGGCAACCGCAGATTAACCCCGGGGTCTGACACCGGGCGGGGGCCGACGTCAGGCCGTGAACACCGCCGTCCCGTCGGAGTAGGTGGCCAGCACGGCGATCTCCCGCACCGCGTCGGGGTCGGCCTCGTGCGCCAGCGGGTCGTCGGCGAGCAGCACGAAGTCGGCGGCTTTGCCCGCGGCCAGCGAGCCGGCCAATCCGTCGGCGTGGCACATCCAGGCCGCGTCGATGGTGGCGCCCTTGAGCGCCTGGGCCACCGTGACGCGCTCGGCCGGGTTGAGCACCTCTCCCCCGTCGGCCATGGTGCGCGCCGCGGCGGTGGCGACGTAGTTCAGCGGGCCGATCGGCGAGACCGAGAAGTCGCAGTGGAAGCTGGCGCGCAGCCCGGCCGCGACCGCCGAGGCGTAGCGGTCGAGCAGTTGCGCGCGCTGCGGGCCGAGGATCTCGTCGCGCATCACCCGGCCCCACAGCCGGACGTGGTTCATCAGGAAGCTGGGAGTGACCCCGAGCCGGGCCATCGCGGCGATGTGCTCGTCGTGCAGCAGCGAGGAGTGCTCGACGCGGTGGCGCTTCCCGGCGTCCCAGCCCGGCAGCGCCGCGGTGGCGGCGAAGGCGTCCATCACCAGGTCCAGGGCGGCGTCGCCGTTGGCGTGGCACATGATGGGCCACTGGGCCGCAACGGTTTTGGCAAAGTTCTCCGTGAGCTGCTCTGGGGTGAAGTTGGCCACCCCGCGGGTGTCACGCCCCAGGTAGTTCTCCCGCAGGTAGCCGGTGTAGCCCTGGTTTGAGCCGTCGGAGACCCACTTGACGGTCTGGCTGCGCAGCCGGTCGTCCCCGGACCCGGGCGTGATGCCGGCTCCGGTGAACGCCTCGAGGTTCTCCCCCCACAGCGACATCGACCCGCGGATCGGGAACCCGGGCTGGGCGAAGGCCCGGTGCAGCAGGTCCACCTCCTTGGTACCGGCGATCGCACCGGTGGCGGCCTCGTGGACGTAGGTCACCCCCGCCTTGGCGGCCATCGCGGCGATCCCGCCGATGGCCTTGGCGATCACGTCGGGGGTCAGGGCCGGCAGCACCTTCATGAACGGGACCATCGCCCCGGCTTCGGCGACGGTGCCGGTGAGCTTGCCGTTCCGGGCGCCGTAATCCCCGCCCGGCGGATTCGGCGTCTGCGCGGTCACCCCGGCCGCGGCGTAGGCCGCGGAGTTGACGTAGAAGAAGTGCTGCGAGGCGTTCATCACCACCACCGGAACCTCGGTGGAGACGGTGTCGAGCAGGTCGGCGGTCAGATCGGGCTGGCCCGGCAGCAGGCTGGGGTCGAAGAGCTGGCCCACCACCGGCCGGCCCGGCGACGCCGCCGCGGCCGCCTTCAGCGCGGCCAGCACCGCATCGAGGCTCTTGTTGGCGTACGGCGAGCAGTCCACCCCGTCGAACACCAGCGCCGAGGTGACCAGGTGCAGGTGGGGTTCGACGAAGCCGGGCAGGATCGCCCCGGACGGGTGCTCGAGGGTCTTGGTGTTCGGCCCGACGAAGCTCTCCAGGTCCGCGCGCGACCCGACCGCGAGGACCCGGCCGCCGGACACCGCCATCGCCTCGGCCCGCGGGCGGGCGTCGTCGAGGGTGATCAGCGACCCGGTGACCAGCAGCTCGGCCGTGCCGGCGGTCTCGGTGCGGCGCGGCTGGGCGGCACGGTCGGCGGGCGCGACGCCGTCCAGCGAGAGCCGGGCGGCGTTGGCGGGGTGCGGTGCGCAGCAGTCTGCGGCGTGCTCGGTCATCGCGGTCTCGGCAACTTCCTCGGCCCGCCGGTCAGGACGTCATCTCGTAGGCGCCGCTGTAGGACAGCACCTCGGCGACGAAGGCCTCCTCGGCGGCCGGGGTGATCACCGGCTTGCGCACGATCGACAGCGCGGCCTTGGCCTGCTCATCGGTGGCCGAGGCCTGCCCGTGCAGTTCGACTGCGTAGCCGGCCATATCGTTGACGAACACCGCGACCATCCGGTCGACGTGGGCCTCGGAGAGATCGGAGAGGTCGCTGACCGAGCCGGGCCGGGTCTGGCCGGAGTCCAGGGCCAGCGCGGCGGACTCCAGGATCAGCTGGGCGTAGACGATCTGGGTGAACAGCTGCCCCAGCACCTGCAGGTAGTCGAGGTCCTGCTGCTGGGCCTCGGTAGGCGGGGCGGTCAGCACCAGCTGGGTGAACGCGTCGATCTGCTCGCCGAACACCGCCACGTTGGGCAGGTGGGAGAAGCGGTCGAAAGCCGGGCGCCAGTCGCCGAAGCCGATGGCCCCCAACCCCTTTGCCGGACCCTGGTGGAATAGGTAGGTGTCGTCGGCGGCGTCCTGGCGCACCGGGATCTGCGGGTAATCCTGGGCCGCGCCGTGAGCCGCGCCCAGGTAGCGGGGCATGAACTTGAGCACCAGCGCGATATTGACGTGCACGGTGCCCTCCAGCTTGGGCAGTGCCCGGATGTCGGAGGCCGCGCGGGAGAAGTAGGTGTCGCGTTCGAACCCGCGAGCGGCGATCACGTCCCAGAGCAGGTCGATGACGCGTTCGCCTTCGCTGGTGACCTTGGCCTTGGTGATCGGGTTGAACAGCAGGAAGCGGCGGTCGTCGTCGCTCGCACAGCGGAAGTAGTCCGTCGAGCGGGCGGCGAACATCTTCATGGCGATCAGCCGGGCGTAGGCGTCGGCGAGCATGCGGCGCACGTGCGGGAACTCGGTGACCCGGTTGCCGTAGAGGATCCGGTTGTGGGCGTGGGTGACGGCCTCGTAGAAGCTGTGTTCGCAGATGCCGATCGAGGCCCAGCCGAGGTTGACCTTCCCGACGTTGACCGTCGCCAGCGCGGCGTCGAAGGCGCTCGTGCCGACGTGCAGGATGTCGGCGGGCGCCACCGGGTAGTCGTGCAGGTTGAACGCGGCGACGAACATCTGCCCGGCGACGACGTTCTTGATCAGCTCGTAGCGGGCATGGCCGGGGTCGACCAGGAAGAACACGTGCTCGCCGGGGTGGTCGGGGTCGTCGTCGGCGAAGCGGCCGTAGACCGAGAGCCGGCCGGCGGCGTTGCCGTTGCCGATGTACCACTTGCCGCCGCTGGCGGAACACCCGTCGGCGGTGCGGGTCAGGACCATGTCCGAGGAGTAGATGTCGGCGCCGTGCTCACGCTCGGAGAGTCCGAATCCGAAGATGTGGCCCTGCTCCAGCAGCCCGGCGACCTCGGTGCGGGCGGCGTCGTTGCCGCTGAGCCACACCGGGCCCAGGCCCAGCACCGTCACCTGCCAGGCGTACCAGTGCGCCAGCGAGTAGAAGCCCAGCACCTCGTTGAGCTCGTTGATCCGGGCCAGGTCCCAGCGGGCGTCGGGCTCGCCGGTCAGGGCACCGACCTCGGCCGGGGTGGCGAAGGTGGCGAAGATCTTCTGCCGGGCGATCAGGTCGAGGAAGTCGGTGTACCACTCCCCGGAGTAGTACTCCTGCTTGTTGCGGGCCAGGCCTTTGGCCTCGAAGAAGTCGACCAGCGCCAGCAGCTTGGCGCGGGTGGCGGCGTCGAAGGAGGACGGGTCGTAGGTGGCGGGGTTGAACAGCAGCGGCATGCGGTTCAGGGTAGGCGCCGGGGGCCGGACGCGTGGCGACGTCCCCGAAGTCGGGAGGTCAGGCCGGGCGGGCGCCGGAGGTGATCCCGCACAGCTGGTTGAGGCGGGTCAGCGCGTCGTCGACCGCCGCCCCGTCGGCCGGACGGTAGGTGCGATCGGCCAGCGAGCGCATCTGGGTCCGCCGCACGCCGAGGTAGTCGCGCGCGGCCTGGGCCACCTCGACGGGTTCGGGGTTGATCTGCGGCTCGAAGCGGTCCAGCGCAAAGCCGACCGGGCCGTTCTGGAACTCGATGAGGGTGTCGATGCCGGGTGTGTCCCAGGTCCAGCCGTCGGGAAGCGGCGGGACCGCGCGCAGGGCCAGCCGGGTCTGGGCCCAGGCCTCGCACGTCGTCGTCCCCGCATCGGCGGCGGGGGCGGTGCGGGTGTCCCGGAGGATCAGCGCGCCGGCCACCAGACCGGTGGCGACGACGAGGGCGGCGGCGAGGATCGCCACCGCAAGCCGGCGTGAGCGGGGCGTGGCCGCGGGGCGGCGGGGCGGGGGCCGGGGTAAAGGGGGGGGGGGGGGGGGGGGGGGGGGGGGGGGGGGGGGGGGGGGGGCCCCACC
>CAYXOM010000513.1:0-6665 GCA_964466565.1 uncultured Mycobacterium sp. | reverse complement strand
GAACCGGACCGCACCGGAGCGGTCGATGACGAAGGTTCCCCGGTTGGCGAATCCGGCCTCGGAGTTGAACACCCCGTAGGCCTGCGCCACCTCGCCGTGCGGCCAGAAGTCCGACAGCACCGGGAAGGTGAACCCGCTCTCGGTGGCCCAGATCTTGTGGGTGGGCGAGGGACCCACCGAGACGGCCAGCACAGCGGTCTCGTCGTTGTCGTAGACCGGCAGGTTGTCCCGCAACTCGTCGAGCTCGCCCTGGCAGATGCCGGTGAAGGCCAGCGGGAAGAAGACCAGCAGGACGTTCTTGCGGTCCCGGAAGCCGCTGAGCGTCACCTTCTGGCCATCCTGGTCCTTGAGGGTGAAGTCGGGCGCCTCAGCGCCCACCGAAAGGGTCATGAGTGCCTTCCCGCCGCCTTCGATTTGGGCTGAACCAGCCGGCTGCCGATCCATGAGCCCAGGTTCGCCGAGGAGGTCTGCATCAGACCGGCCGTCGGCGCGGACTCGGCGATCTCCGCCGGCTGCACGTGTCCGGGCTTGCCGGTTTTGGGGGTGAGAACCCAGACCACGCCGTCGGAGGACAGCGGGGCGATCGCGTCCATCAGCCGGTCGACCAGGTCGCCGTCGCCGTCGCGCCACCACAGCAGGACGACGTCGATCACCTCGTCGGCGTCCTCGTCGAGCATCTCGGCCCCGCAGGCGTCCTCGACGTCGACGCGGATCTCGTCGTCGCAGTCCTCGTCCCAGCCCAATTCCTGGACGACCTGATCCGGTTGGATGCCCAGCCTCTGGGCGAAGTTGCGCCCGCTGTCACCCGCGGCGACCACCGTCTCACCCTCCTCCGTGCTCCACGGACTGCCGTCCTCGACGCCCATCGTTGCACGCCGTCGGGGAACACCCGGCCCCCCGGTGCCCTATCTGTACATGGCGTCGCAAAGCTGTAATGCCTCCGTGCGTGCGTCGTTGAGACCGTCGATCACGTCGTTGAACTCCGCGGCGCCGGCCCCGGCGCTGATCGCCTCGGCGGCGGCGTAGGCGCCCTCCACCCAGGCCAGCACCGCATCGGCCAGCTCGGTGGGCAGGATCTCGCTCATGCTCGCCCCGACGGCCTCGCCGCTGATCTGCAGCGCGTCCACGGCCGGTCCCTGGGTCTCGGCCGGGTCGCCACCCTCGCCGTTGCGCGCGCTGACGTAGTCGTTGACCGCTTCGATCGAGTCCGCGCTGGTCATCGCCAGGGTGTCGCAGGTGGCCTGGACGGCCTCGCTGGTCTGGGCGGCCTGGCGCTGGGACTCGCGGGCCCGCGAACTGGCCACCGACTCCACCGAGGACATCGACATCGACGTCCGGAAGGAACTCGCGTCGCCGGCGTTCACGCCCGGATCGCCGCCGGTCACGTTGGTACAGCCGACCACGACCATCGCCACCCCCGCGGCCGCGCCGATCAGCCGCCCCCCGATGCGCACTCGCCCTGCACTTGCGATCCGCACAGGCCCAGACGTTACCGGGCGGCCCGGACGGGCGCGAAGCGCGCACTGCCTCCCGCGAACCCCGGCGTTGGGGCACGATAGGGCTGTCACGTCTCAGGCGGCCCCGAGGAGCGGAAGTTGACCACAGAGTTCGCCCGGCCCGGCCCGGCACAGACACCGGCCGCCCCCCGCGCCGAGGGGCGGGTCCGGGTCATCCGCGAAGGCGTCGCTTCATATCTGCCCGACATCGACCCCGACGAGACCGCCGAGTGGCTCGAGTCCTTCGACGACCTGCTGGCCCGCTCCGGGCCCGCCCGGGCCCGCTACCTTATGCTGCGGATGCTCGAGCGGGCCGGCGAGCAGCGCGTCGCCATCCCGGCCCTGACGTCCACCGACTACGTCAACACCATTCCCACCGAGCTCGAGCCGTGGTTCCCCGGCGACGAGGAAGTCGAGCGCCGCTACCGGCGCTGGATCCGGTGGAACGCGGCCATCATGGTGCACCGGGCGCAGCGGCCGGGCGTCGGCGTCGGTGGGCACATCTCCACCTACGCCTCGTCGGCCTCGCTCTACGAAGTCGGCTTCAACCACTTCTTCCGAGGCAAGGCCCACCCCGGCGGCGGCGACCAGATCTTCATCCAGGGCCACGCCTCGCCGGGAATCTACGCCCGCGCCTTCCTGGAGGGCCGGCTGTCCGCCGACCGCCTCGACGGCTTCCGCCAGGAACACAGCCACCCCGGTGGCGGTCTGCCGAGCTATCCGCACCCCCGGTTGATGCCCGACTTCTGGGAGTTCCCGACGGTCTCGATGGGCCTGGGCCCGATGAACGCCATATTCCAGGCGCGGTTCAACCACTACCTGGACGACCGTGGCATCAAGGACACCTCAGACCAACACGTCTGGGCGTTCCTCGGCGACGGCGAGATGGACGAGCCGGAGTCGCGCGGGCTGATCCAGGTGGCCGCCAACGAGGCGCTGGACAACCTGACCTTCGTGGTGAACTGCAACCTGCAGCGGCTCGACGGCCCGGTGCGCGGCAACGGGAAGATCATTCAGGAACTCGAGTCGTTCTTCCGCGGTGCCGGCTGGAACGTCATCAAGGTGGTGTGGGGCCGCGAATGGGACGCGCTGCTGCACGCCGACGCCGACGGGGCGCTGGTCAACCTGATGAACACCACCCCTGATGGGGACTTCCAGACCTACAAGGCCAACGACGGCACCTACGTGCGCGAGCACTTCTTCGGCCGCGACCCGCGGACCAAGGCGCTGGTGCGCAGCTATACCGACGACCAGATCTGGAACCTCAAGCGCGGCGGCCACGACTACCGCAAGGTCTACGCCGCCTACCGCGCGGCGATGGAGCACAAGGGCCAGCCGACGGTGATTCTGGCCAAGACCATCAAGGGCTACACCCTGGGCTCGCACTTCCAGGGCCGCAACGCCACCCACCAGATGAAGAAGCTGGCGCTGGGCGACCTCAAGGACTTCCGCGATGCGATGCGGATTCCCATCAGCGACGCCGAACTCGAGGACAACCCCTACCTGCCGCCGTACTACCACCCCGGCCCCGAGGCACCAGAGATCCGCTACCTGCTCGACCGCCGCACCGGCCTCGGCGGTTTCGTGCCGGCGAGGCGCAACTCCGCGCGCCCGCTGGTACTGCCGCCGCGCCAGGTCTATGCCCCGCTCAAGGAGGGTTCCGGGCAACAGGACGTGGCGACGACGATGGCCTGTGTCCGGGTGTTCAAGGAACTCCTTCGCGACAAGGGCGTCGGCCCGCGGATCGTGCCGATCATCCCCGACGAGGCGCGAACTTTCGGCATGGACTCGTGGTTTCCCACCCTGAAGATCTACAACCGCCACGGGCAGCTCTACACCGCGGTCGACGCCCAGCTGATGCTGGCCTACAAGGAGAGCGCGACCGGGCAGATCCTGCACGAGGGTATCAACGAGGCGGGTTCGACGGCGTCCTTCACCGCGGTCGGGACGTCGTACTCGACGCACGACGAGCCGATGATCCCGGTCTACATCTTCTACTCGATGTTCGGCTTCCAGCGCACCGGCGACAGCTTCTGGGCGGCCGCCGACCAGATGGCCCGGGGTTTCGTCCTCGGCGCGACGGCCGGGCGCACCACCCTGACCGGCGAGGGCCTGCAGCACGCCGACGGGCACTCACTGCTGCTGGCCTCCACCAACCCGGCGGTGGTGGCCTATGACCCGGCTTTCGCCTACGAACTGGCCTACATCGTCGAGAGCGGCCTGAGCCGGATGTTCGGCGAGAACCCGGAGAACGTGTTCTTCTACATCACCATCTACAACGAGCCCTACGTCCAGCCGCCCGAGCCGGCCGACCTCGACGTCGAGGGTCTGCTGCGAGGCATTTACCGCTACCGAACGGCATCGGCGCCGCGCTCCAGCAGCGCGCAGATCCTGGCCTCCGGGGTGGCCATGCCCGACGCCCTGCGGGCGGCGGAAATGCTGTCGGCGCGGTGGGACGTCGCCGCCGACGTCTGGTCGGTCACCAGCTGGAACGAGCTCAACCGCGACGGGGTCGCCGCCGAGCGGCACAATCTGCGCCATCCCGAGGCGCCGCCGGAGGTGCCCTATCTGACCCGGGCGCTGGGCCGCGCCGCCGGACCGGTGGTCGCGGTCAGCGACTGGATGCGCGCGGTGCCCGAGCAGATCCGGCCGTGGGTGCCCGGCACCTACGTCACGCTGGGCACCGACGGTTTCGGCTTCTCCGACACCCGCCCGGCGGCCCGGCGCTATTTCAACACCGACGCCGAGTCGGTGGTGGTGGCGGTGCTCGAGGCGCTGGCCCGCGACGGCGACATCGACCCGGCGGTCGCGGTGGCCGCGGCCCGGGAGTACCGGATCGACGACGTGATGGCGGCGCCCGAGCAGACCTCGGATCCCGGAGTGGCGTAGGCCACGACATCGGATCCCGGAGTGGCGTAGGGCCAGGAGCCAGGACTTGGCGGAAATCTCCGAAAAAGAAGCGTAGCTTTTAGGGATGCCCGACAAACGGCGCTCGGGAGTCCCTGCTCGCCCGCAACCGCACCTGCTCGACGACGTGCCCGAGGCGACGCTGCGCCGCCTCAAGCAGTACTCCGGCCGGCTGGCCACCGAGGCGGTGGCGGCGATGTCGGAGCGGCTGCCGTTCTTCTCCGACCTCGAGGCCTCCCAGCGCGCCAGCGTGCAGCTGGTGGTGCAGGCCGCCGTCGTCAACTTCGTGGAGTGGATGCGCGACCCGTCCAGCCAGGTCGGCTACACCGCGCAGGCCTTCGAGCTGGTCCCGGCCGACCTGACCCGCAAGATCGCGCTGGCCCAGACCGTCGACATGGTGCGGGTGACCATGGAGTTCTTCGAGGAGGTCGTGCCGATGCTGGCCCGCACCGACGAGCAACTCACCGCGCTCACCGTCGGCATCCTGCGCTACAGCCGGGACCTGGCGTTCGCGGCGGCCACCTCCTATGCCGACGCCGCCGAGGCCCGCGGGGCCTGGGACAGCCGGATGGAGGCAAGCGTGGTCGACGCGGTGGTGCGCGGCGACACCGGGCCCGAACTGCTCTCCCGGGCGGCCGCCCTGAACTGGGACACCACCGCGGCCGCGACGGTGGTCGTGGGCATCCCCCGGCCCGGCCACGACGACCTGGCCTCCGAGGACGTCCGGATCATCGCCGAGCGCCACGGCCGTGCCGCCCTGGCCGACGTCCACGGCACCTGGCTGATCGCGATCATCTCCGGCGCGCTCTCCCCGACAGACCGGTTCCTGACCGACCTGCTCGGTGCGTTCACCGACGGGCCCGTGGTGATCGGCCCCACCGCGCCGATGCTCAGTGCGGCCTACCTCAGTGCGGCCGAGGCGATCTCGGGGATGAACGCCGTCGCCGGCTGGAGCGGCGCGCCGCGCCCGGTCCCGGCCCGCGAACTGCTGCCGGAGCGGGCGCTGCTCGGCGACACCTCGGCGGTGGCCGCGCTGTATAACGAGGTGAACCGGCCCCTGGCCGACGCCGGACCGGTGCTCACCGAGACCCTCGACGCCTACCTCGACAGCGGCGGCGCCATCGAGGCCTGTGCCCGCAAACTGTTCGTTCATCCAAACACCGTGCGCTACCGGCTCAAGAGGATCGCGGACTTCACCGGCCGCGACCCGACGGTGCCCCGCGACGCCTACGTGCTGCGGGTCGCCACGACGGTCGGGCGGCTGAACTACCCGATCACCGCCCGCACCACCCCCGCCGCCCCGAGCGCCGCCCAACTGGTTCCCCCCCTGGTCGGGCCACCTTCGGCCGGGGCGGAGGAGGCCCCGGTCGCGGCGCGATCTCGCTAACGTCGCACACCGGGGCGGTTTTGTAGGTAAGGTACAAAAACCTAAGACAAGGTTCATAAAGTTGTACACGTCGTAAATCCCGGTTCACAGTGTTCTCTTAAAGACGTGATTGCGTTTCTCGCACCCGGCCAGGGTTCGCAGACCCCCGGCATGCTGGCCGACTGGCTCGACCTCAACGGGGCGACCGAGCAGATCACCCGCTGGTCCGATCTGACCGGCCTGGATCTGGCCCGGCTGGGCACCACCGCGACCGCCGAGGAGATCACCGACACCGCCGTCACCCAGCCGCTGGTCGTGGCGACGACGCTGCTTGCATACGCCGAATTGGCCCGCCGGGGCCTGTCGGCGCCGGACGTCGTCGCCGGGCACTCGGTCGGGGAGATCGCGGCGTACGCGATCGCCGGGGTGATCTCTCCCGACGACGCGGTCGCCCTGGCCGGGGTGCGCGGCGCGGAGATGGCCGGGGCCTGCGCACTCGAGCCGACCGGGATGTCAGCGGTGCTGGGCGGAGACGAGGCCGAGGTGCTGGCTCGGCTGGCCGAACTCGAACTCACCGCCGCAAACCGCAACGCCGCCGGACAGATCGTCGCCGCCGGCCCGGTGTCGGCGCTGGAGAAGCTCGCCGAGGACCCGCCGGCCAAGTCGCGGGTGCGGGCACTGGCCACCGCCGGCGCGTTCCACACCCGGTACATGGCTCCCGCGTCACGGGCCTACGCCGCCGCGGCGGCCGTGGTCAGCGTCGCCGACCCCGCCACCACCCTGCTGTCCAACTCCGACGGCCGCCCCGTCTCCTCCGGCGCGGACGCGATGGACAAGCTCGTCGCCCAGCTGAGCCGGCCGGTCCGCTGGGACCTGTGCTCCCAGACGATCGGGGA
>CAYXOM010000512.1:0-11790 GCA_964466565.1 uncultured Mycobacterium sp. | reverse complement strand
GCTGGCGATCACGGGGATGCCGACCGCCGCGCGCACCGCCCGCAGCATCGGAAGATCGAAGCCGGCCTTGGTGCCGTCGGCGTCCATCGAGTTGAGCAGGATCTCCCCGACCCCCAGTTCGGCTCCCCGGGAGGCCCATTCGACGGCGTCGATCCCGGTGCCGCGACGGCCGCCGTGGGTGGTGACCTCCCATCCCGACGGCGTGTCCGGCGCACCGGGGGGCACCGATCGGGCGTCTACCGAGAGCACGATGCACTGCGAGCCGAACCGGCGGGACAGATCGGCGAGCAGGTCCGGCCGAGCGATCGCGGCAGTGTTGACCGATACTTTGTCCGCTCCGGCGCGCAGCAGGGCGTCGACGTCGGCGACCGACCGCACCCCGCCGCCGACGGTGAGCGGGATGAAGACCTGCTCGGCCGTACGGCTGACCACCTCGAGCATGGTCGCCCGGCCCGACGACGACGCGGTGACGTCGAGGAAGGTCAGTTCGTCGGCACCCTGGGCGTCGTAGGCCGCGGCCAGTTCCACCGGGTCGCCCGCATCCCGCAGGTTCTCGAAGTTGACCCCCTTGACCACCCGGCCGGCGTCGACGTCCAGGCACGGGATGACCCGGACCGCGACCCCGCTCACCGGTACCGCGCCACCGGGCCGGCCCGGCTCACCGTTTCCAGCATCTCCGCGTGCACACCGGGCGCGGCGGCCAGTGCGGAGTCCGACGAGATCGTCCAGTGCCGCCCGGCCAGATCGGTGACGATCCCGCCGGCGGCGCGCACCAGCGCGACCCCGGCGGCGTGGTCCCACACGTGGTCGCCGAAACTGATGGACGCACCGAGCACCCCGGCTGCCACGAAGGCGAGGTCGATGCCGGCGGCACCGTGCATGCGCAGTTTTGAGCAGTCCAGGCTGAGGTTCTCCAGGACCGCCAGCCGGTACCGGCCGGGGAAGCGGCCGCCCCAGGCCACGTTGAGGGTTCCGATGCCGACGATCGCGTCCGCCAGCCCGGCGGGCTGCAGCGCCGGCAGCGCGGCGCCGTTGCAGCGCAGGCCGCCGCCTAGGACGGCCGTGTACCGCTGGCCGGTGAACGGCAGCCAGGTGAGCCCGGCCACCGGTTCGCCGTCGCGCAGCAGCGCCACCAGCATGGCCGCCATCGGCGAGCCGGCCGCGTAGTTGAAGGTGCCGTCGATCGGGTCGACGATCCACACCAGCGGCGCGTCGAGTCCCGCGCCGCCGAGTTCCTCGCCGTGCACGCCGATGCCCGTTTCCGCCGTGAGATCGGCCACCAGCGCGCGTTCGATGGACAGGTCCATCTCGGTGGCGAAATCCCTGCCCTTCTTGCGCACCGCCGCCTCGGCCCGGTGGCCGGCGACGAAGCTCTCCGCCACCCGGTCCAGGATCCCGGCCGCGGTCGCCACCAGTGCGTCCAGATCGGTCACCGCGGTGCGCTCACCGCCGCCAGCGCCTCGGGCAGGGTGAACCGGCCGGCGTAGAGGGCCTTGCCGACGATCGCACCCTCCACCCCGCTGCGGGCCAGGGAGGCGATCGCCTGGAGGTCGTCGAGACTGGACACCCCGCCCGAGGCGATCACCGGCGCGGTGGTGCATTCCGCCACGCCCTCCAGCAGATCCAGATTCGGCCCGGTCAGAGTCCCGTCCTTGGTGACGTCGGTCACCACGAACCGCGAGCAGCCCTCGCTGTCGAGGCGCTCGAGAACCTGCCAGAGGTCGCCGCCGTCGGTCTCCCAGCCCCGGCCCCGCAGCCGGTGTTCGCCCCCGACGATCTGCACGTCGAGCCCGACGGCGACCCGGTCGCCGTGCTCGGCGATGGCCGCGGCGCACCAGTGCGGATCCTCCAGGGCGGCGGTCCCGATGTTGACCCGGGCGCAGCCGGTGGCCAGCGCGGCGCGCAAAGAGGCGTCGTCACGGATGCCGCCGGAGAGTTCGACGTTGACCTCGAGGGCGGCGATCACCTCGGCGAGCAGTTCGGCGTTGCTGCCGCGCCCGAACGCCGCGTCGAGGTCAACCAGGTGAATCCACTCGGCACCGTCGTGCTGCCACCTCAGCGCGGCCGCCAGCGCCGGGCCGTACTCGGTCTCGCTGCCCGACCGTCCCTGCACCAGGCGGACGGCGCGGCCGTCCACCACGTCGACCGCCGGCAGCAGGATCAGCGCACTCACAGGCCCCCCAGCCAGTTCGCCAGCAGTTCGGCGCCCGCATCGCCGCTCTTCTCCGGATGGAACTGGGTGGCCGAGAGCGGACCGTCCTCGACCGCGGCGAGAAATCGGACGCCGTGGGTCGCCCAGCTGAGCGACGCACCGGGGTCTCCCTCCCATCGCTGCGCGGCGTAGGAGTGCACGAAGTAGAACCTGGTATCCGCCCCGATGCCCTTGAACAGCCGGCTCCCCGCGGCCGCCTCGACGAGGTTCCAGCCCATGTGCGGAATCACCGGGGCATCCAGCCGGGTGACCGCCCCCGGCCACAATCCGCATCCGCGGCTCTGCACCCCGAACTCCACCCCGCCGGCGAAGAGGATCTGCATTCCGACGCACACCCCGAGCACCGGCCGACCGGCCGCGACGCGATCGGCGATGACCCGGTCGCCGCCGACCGTCCGCAGGCCGTCCATACACGCTCCGAAGGCACCGACGCCGGGTACCACCAGACCGTCGGAGGCCAGGGCCACGGCCGGGTCGGCGGTCACGGTGACCAGGGCACCGACCCGCTGGAGCGCCCGTTGAGCCGAGCGGAGGTTCCCCGAACCGTAGTCCAGGACGACCACGGATCGTGCTGTCATAGAACGCCTTTGGTGGACGGCACTCCCGGGAACCTCGGGTCGTGCTCGACCGCCTGGCGCAAGGCCCGGGCGACCGCCTTGTACTGGGCCTCGGTGATGTGGTGGGGATCGCGGCCGTAGAGCACCCGGACGTGCAGCGCGATGCGGGCGTTCGCAGCCAGCGATTCGAACACGTGCCGGTTGATCACGGTGTGATACGGCGCCGCCGAACCCGCGATGGTGAAATCCACCAGGTACTCGGGCTCCCCGGTGTGCACGAAGTAGGGTCGGCCGGAGAGATCCACCGCGGCGTGGGCCAGCGTCTCGTCCATCGGGATGTAGGCGTCGCCGAACCGGCGGATTCCGGTCTTGTCCCCCAGTGCCTGGCCCAGCGCGGCGCCCAGCACGATCGCGGTGTCCTCGACGGTGTGGTGGGCTTCGATCTCGACGTCCCCGCGGGCGCTCACCGTCAGGTCGAAGCCGGCGTGGCTGCCCAGAGCGGTGAGCATGTGGTCGAAGAACGGCACGCCGGTCTGCGCACTCACCCGGCCGGTGCCGTCGAGGTCGAGGTCGACGATGATGTCGGACTCTTTGGTCTTGCGTTCGACCCGGGCGCGGCGGGCCGGTGTGTGGCTCATGGCGCTCCCCGCGGTTGGGCGAGTTCGGTGGCGGCCAGTTTCGCACTGGCCGCCAGGAAGGCGTCGTTCTCGGCCCGCAGGCCGATGGTGACACGCAGGTGCCCGGGGATGCCGACGTCGCGGATCAGCACCCCGTCCCCGAGATACCGCTGCCAGGCGGCCGCCGCGTCGCGGAATTCGCCGAAGAGCACGAAATTGGCGTCGCTGGGCACGACGCGGAATCCGCTGCCGGACAGGGCCGCACTGACCCGGTCGCGTTCGGCGGCCAGGGCGGCCACCGAGGCCAGGGTGTCGTCGGCGTGGCGCAGTGCCGCGCGAGCGGCGGCCTGGGTGAGCGCCGACAGGTGATAGGGCAGCCGGACCAGCAGCACCGCCTCGATGACCGCGGGCGCGGCCACCAGATAACCCAGCCGTCCGCCGGCGAAGGCGAAGGCCTTGCTCATGGTGCGGCTGACGACCAGCCGCGACGGGAACTCCTCGAGCAGTCCGACGGCGCTGGGCTGGTGCGAGAACTCGCCGTAGGCCTCGTCGACGACGAGCACCCCCCCGGTCATCGCGGTCAGCAGGGTTCGCAGATCGGCCGTGGGCGCACCCTGCCCGGTCGGGTTGTTCGGGCTGGTGACGAAGACGACATCGGGTTTCTCGGCGCGGATCGCGGCGACGGCGGCGTCGACGTCGAGGCTGAAGTCGGCTGCTCGGGGTGCCGCCAGCCACCGGGTCCGGGTCGACCCGGCGATGATCGGGTGCATTGAGTACGAGGGCTCGAACCCCAGCGCGGCGCGGCCGGGCCCGCCGAAGGCCTGCAGGAGTTGCTGCAGAATCTCGTTGGACCCGTTGGCCGCCCAGACGTTGCCCGGCCCGACCCGCACGCCGGTCCGGGCGCTCAGGTAGGCGGCAAGGTCGGTGCGCAGCGCGACGGCGTCGCGATCGGGGTAGCGGTGCAGACCCTCGGCGGCGTCACGCACGGAGGCGGCGAGGTCGCCGACGAGCGCGCGACTGGGCGGATACGGATTCTCGTTGGTGTTCAGCCGCACCGGAACGTCGAGTTGCGGCGCTCCGTAGGGCGATGAGCCGCGCAGGTCCGCGCGCAGCGGCAGGTCGGCCAGGGCGACCCGATCCCCCAGGGTCGTCACCGTTCGAACCTCCGTCGTACCGCCTCGCCGTGGGCCGGCAGGTCCTCGGCGTTGGCCAGGGTGATCACGGATCCGGAGACGTCCTTGAGGGCGGCTTCGGTGTAGTCGACCACCTGGATGCCGCGCAGAAAGGTCTGCACCGACAGCCCGCTGGAGTGCCGCGCGCAACCCGCGGTCGGCAGCACGTGATTGGAGCCGGCGCAGTAGTCGCCCAGACTCACCGGCGACCACGGTCCGACGAAGACGGCTCCGGCGGCACGGATCCGGCCGGCCACCCCGGCGGCGTCGGCGGTCTGGATCTCCAGGTGTTCGGCGGCGTAGGCGTTCACCACCCGCACGCCCGCGTCGAGGTCGTCGACCAGGACGATGGCCGACTGCGGGCCGCCGAGCGCCTCGGCGACACGCTCCCGGTGCACCGTGGTCCGCAGCTGCGCCGCCACCTCGGCTTCGGTGGCGTCGGCCAGTTCGGCGCTGTCCGTGACGAGGACGGCGGCCGCCAGGACGTCGTGCTCCGCCTGGCTGATGAGGTCGGCGGCGACGTGCACCGGGTCGGCGGTGTGGTCGGCCAGGATGGCGATCTCGGTGGGACCGGCCTCGGAGTCGATACCGACCTGGGAGCGGCAGATCCGTTTGGCCGCTGTGACGTAGATGTTGCCCGGTCCGGTGATCATGTCCACGGGCGCGAGTTCGGCGCCGTCGGTGTCCGCCCCGCCGTAGGCCAGCAGCGCCACCGCCTGAGCGCCGCCGACCGCCCAGACCTCCCCGACGCCCAGCAGCCGTGCCGCCGCCAGGACGGTCGGGTGCGGTAGCCCGGCGAAATCGGCCTGCGGCGGGCTCGCGACCACCAGCGACGCCACCCCGGCGGCCTGGGCGGGCACCACGTTCATCACCACACTGGACGGGTAGACCGCGGTGCCGCCGGGCACGTAGAGGCCCACCCGTTCCACCGGGACCCAGCGCTGCGTTACCGACGCCCCCGGGGCGACCAGCGTGGTCGCGGCGGTGCGGTGTTGGTCGGCGTGCACCGCCCGGGTCCGGTCGACGGCGACCTCCAGCGCGGCCCGGATTCCGGGATCGAGCCTGTTCAGCGCGGCATCGAGTTCGGCAGCCGGAACCCGGACAGTCTCCGGGCGGACCCCGTCGAAACGCTCGCCGTACTCCAGGGCAGCCTGCGCGCCCCGCTCGGCGACGTCGGCGACGATCGGGCGCACCGCGGGCTGCGCCGCCTCGATGTCCACTCCGCCCCGGGGCAGAGCAGCACGCAGCTGCGCGGCGCTCATGGCGCGGCCGCGCAGGTCGATCCGGGACATCGGGGCCACCGGCTGGATCGTGGTCATCGGGTCGATTCTCCCTGATCGGTACGGGGATCGGAAAATCGGTTGGGCATCGACCCGGCATCGGAAACTCGCCGCGCCGGATGGGTCCGTTGGAATACCCTGGAGGCCCGATGTCCGCCATCAGCGACTCCCGTCCACCCGGCCCCGACGGCGCGGTGTCCAGGGCCGCACTGGGACTGCGACATGCCATCCGCCGGCTGCGGACTGAGAAGACGCGGGTGCCGGCGGGCGAGAAGGTGCTTCGAGCTGCCGCACTGCTCCCGCTTTACGGTCTTTTCCTGATCCCCCTGCTGGCTCTGATGCTTCGCCGGCAAACCATCGTCCTGACCGCCTCCAGTGGTTTCGGTGCGCGTTTCACCTGTCGGCTTCCAGATCTGATCCAGACCTACCTCTGGATGTTCGGCGAGTGGGAGCCGGACCTCACCCGGTTCATCACCGGCCGACTGGCTGATGACGACGTTTTCGTCGACGTCGGTGCGAACATCGGGTACTACTCGCTGCTCGCCGCTGCCTGCGTCGGCCCCAACGGCACGGTGGTGGCCATCGAGGCGTCCCCAGCCGTCGCGGCCGGCTTGCGGGCCAACTTGATAGCCAACCACGCCCAGAAAACCGTCCGCGTCGAAAACAAGGCGGCCTCGTCCACCGCGGGCTCCCTGACCACATACGCAGGTCCGGCACATAACGTGGGCATGACCACCACCGTGGAATCACATGGGCTGCAGGCCGAGTCCAGCGTCGAAGCCCTGCCCTTGACCGAGTTGCTGACCACAGCCGAGGTGGCCGCGGCGCGCTTGATCAAGATAGACGTCGAGGGCGCCGAACCCGACGTGGTCGCGGGCATGCGGGGTTTGATCAACACCCTGCCGGCCACGGCGGAGATCGTCCTCGAGCTTTCGCCGAAATGGTGGACCGACAAGTCGCTCCAGCCGAGCGACGTGCTGCGGCCCTTCATCGACGCCGGCTTCAACATTTACCGAATGCCCAACGACTATGCCGCCTGGCGGTACCTGTGGCCCAACGATGTCGCAGACGCGGTCAGGGTCTCCCGTCCTCTCAACCGGCGAGTCGCGAGACTGGATCTCGTCCTGTCCCGGATAGACGCGGACCATCTGCCGATCGACTCCCGCTGCTTCGCCGAGCGCTTCGGAAGCCGCTCAGGCGCCTGACCTGTCCGGTGCGTCGGCTAGAGGTCCAGTCCGATGTCGAGGGCCCGCACCGAGTGGGTGAGTGCCCCGACGGCGAGGTAGTCCACGCCGGTGCCGGCGTACTGTGCGGCGGTGTCCAGCGTCAATCCGCCCGAGGACTCCAGCAGCACCCCCGGGGCACGGGCGTCGCGGCGCTGAACGGCGATCTGGGTCTGCCACACCGGGAAGTTGTCCAGCAGAACCAGCTGCACGTCCTCGCCGAGCACCTCGTCGAGTTGCCCGAGGGTGTCCACCTCGACCTCGCACGGCAGGTCGGGCTCGGCGGCGCGGACCGCCCGCAACGCGGCCAGGACTGACCCGGCTGCCGCGACGTGGTTGTCCTTGACCAGCGCGGCGTCGCCCAGGCTCATCCGGTGGTTGACTCCGCCGCCGACCCGCACCGCGTACTTCTGCAGCGCACGCAGCCCGGGCAGGGTCTTGCGGGTGTCGCGGATTCGGGTCCCCGTTCCCTCGACGGCATCGACCCAGGCGGCGGTGGCGGTGGCGACCCCCGAGAGGTGACACACCAGGTTGAGCAGGGTGCGCTCGGCGGTGAGCAGGCCCCGGGCGTCGGCACGGACCCGCAGCAGGACGGCTCCGGGCTGAAGCCGGATCCCGTCGGCGACCCGTTCGTCGATCTGGTAGCCGCCGGCGCCGAGCACCTCGTCGAGGACGAGCAGTGCCACGTCGATCCCGGCCGCTGTCCCGTGCGCGCGGGCCACCAGCGCGGCCTCGGCAACCGCGCCGGGCGGCACCGTCGCCAGCGTCGTCACGTCCGGGCCGTGGCGGAGGTCCTCGGCCAGGCCACGGCGGATCGTGACGAGGGCCTCCGCGCTGTCGTCCGCGTTCAGCGTCACGGCAGCGGCGCAAGTGCGGGCGCCGGGAAGGACGCCCGGGTCGGCGCGTGGCCGATGCGGCTGACGGCCTGGGCAGGGTCGGTGTCGGGGTGGTCGGCGCGGTGGTGACAGCCCCGGCTCTCGGTGCGGGCCAGCGCGGCGGCGGCCAAAGCGCGTGCGACCGCGGTCAGCGCGACGTCCTCGGCGTCGGCCGGGTTCCGGACCCGCCGCCGGGGTGCGGATCGCAGGACGGCCGACAGCTCCGCGAGGCCCTTCCCGTCGCGAACCACCGACGCCCGGCCCGACATCGCCTCCTGGAGTTCCGGGCGTTCCAGCGCATCGTGGCGCAACACATCGACCCGGGCCACCGGTGATCCGGCCGAGCGGGCGTGCTCGGCGGCGGCCCGGCCGGCCCGGCCGCCGACCACCAGCCCCTCGAGCAGACTGTTGGAGGCCAGCCGGTTGGCGCCGTGCATCCCGGTGCGGGCCACTTCCCCGGCGGCGAGCAGGCCCGGCAGTCCGGTGCGGCCGTGAACGTCGGTGCCGACCCCGCCGCAGCTGTAGTGCGCGCCCGGTACCACCGGGATCGGCCGCCGGGTCGGGTCGATGCCGGCGGCGCGGCACGCCGCGGTGACGGTCGGGAACCGCCGCTCGATCCCGGCGACGGAGCGGGCGTCGAGGAACACGCACTGTTCACCGGTCTCCCGCAGCCGGGCGTCGATGGCCGCGGCCACCACATCGCGCGGCGCCAGGTCACCCATCGGGTGCACCCCGGTGGTCACCGAGTCCCCGCGGGCGTCGCACAGAACCGCTCCCTCCCCGCGCAGCGCCTCGGTGATCAGCGGCCGGCGGCCGGAGCCGCGAGGGTCGAACAGCATCGTGGGGTGGAACTGGACGAACTCCAGATCGGTGACGCCGACACCGGCCCACAGGGCCAGCGCGATCCCGTCGCCGGTGGATCCCTCGGGGTTGGTGGTGGCGCGGTAGAGATGCCCGAGCCCCCCGGTGGCGAGGATCACCGACGGAGCGTGCACGACCCCCAGGCCGTCGTCGTTGAGGACCAGGACCCCGGTCACCCCGTCGCCGTCCCGCAGGACCCGCAGCGCCACGTGGTTGCGCCGGATGTCCAGCAGCGCGGCGGCCCGGTCGAGAGCACGCTGGACTTCCGCGCCGGTGGCGTCCCCGCCGGCATGCATGATCCGGCGCCGCGAGTGCCCACCTTCCCGGGTCAGCGCCCACCGGCCGGGAGCGGCCTCGTCGAAGCGGGCGCCGTCGGCGATCAGGTCGGCCACCGCCCGGTATCCGTCGGCGACGATCGAGCGCACGGCGTCGGGCTCGCACAGGCCCGCCCCGGCGGCCAGGGTGTCGGCGACGTGCGACTCGACGGTGTCGTCGGTGAACGGAAGCACCACCGCGATACCGCCCTGGGCGTAGAACGTCGCGGTGGTCCCTGCGCCGGGGGCCTTGCTGAGAACGACGGTGCGGGCGCCGCCGCGGTGCGCGGCCAGGCCGGCGGCCAGACCCGCGACACCGGTGCCGATCACCACCACGTCGGCGCGCTGCTGCCAGTCCAGCCCGTCGGCGCCGGCCCCGCAACCCCGGCGGGGAGTCACTCCCCGCCGCCCGGTTGACCGATCTCGATCATCCGGCGCACGCTGGCCCGGGCGTGGAAGGCGGTCTCGGGATCGACGTCGACCTCGTCGGCGCCCTCGACCAGGCAGCGGAGCAGCGCGGCGGGAGTGATCATCTTCATATAGCGGCACGACGCCCGGTCGTTGACCGCCTGGAAGTCGACACCCGGTGCGGCCCTGCGCAACTGATGCAGCATCCCCACCTCGGTGGCCACCAGAACCTCGCTGGCACGAGAGCTCTTCGCGGCCTCAAGCATCCCGCCGGTGGACAGGATCTTGACCCGGTCGGCGGGCACCGCGCCCTCGCCGGCCAGGTACAGCGCCGAGGTGGCACATCCGCACTCGGGGTGGACGTACAGCTCGGCATCGGGATGGCTGCGAACCCGCGCGGCCAACTCGTCGCCGTTGATGCTCGCGTGCACATGGCACTCGCCGGCCCAGACGTGGAGGTTGGGGCGGCCGGTCATCCGGCGGACGTGCGCGCCGAGGAACTGGTCGGGGCAGAACAGCACCTCGCGGTCGGTGGGGATCGAGTTCACCACCTCCACGGCGTTGGAGGAGGTGCAGCAGATGTCGGTCAGCGCCTTGACCGCGGCCGTGGTGTTGACGTAAGACACCACGACCGCGCCGGGGTGCTCGGCACGCCAGGCGGCGAGCTCCTCGGCGGTGATCGAATCGGCCAGCGAGCAGCCCGCCCGCTGATCGGGGATCAGAACCGTCTTGTCCGGGCTGAGGATCTTGGCGGTCTCGGCCATGAAGTGGACACCGCAGAACACGATGGTGCCCTCGGGGGCCTCGGCGGCGATCCGGGACAGCGCCAGCGAGTCGCCGACGTGATCGGCCACGTCCTGGATCTCCGGGCTCTGGTAATTGTGCGCCAGGATCGTCGCGTCGCGCAGCGCGGCCAGCCGGCGGACCTCCGCCGCCCAGCGCCGGTCGCCGGCGACACCGGTGTAGCCGGCTGGGCCGTCGCTGATGGCATCGGCCAGCCCGGACCCGGTCACCATCGGGTCAACGACGGTCATCGTGCCTCCCTGGTCGTTCAATCGAGGTTTTCGACTTACAATCGAAAACATGCCCCATGGTAGCACCCAACACGAGGTGCTCTCGGTCGTATTCCAGGTCGGCGGCCTCGCAACGGGTGAATCGACCCTCAACGTGCTGCTGTGGCAGCGCGGCATGCCGCCCCAGCGGGGTGCCTGGTCGCTGCCGGGCGGGCGGCTGCGCGACGACGAGAACCTGACCGCCTCGGCCCGCCGGCAGCTCGCCGAGAAAGTCGACCTACGCGAGGTCGCCCATTTGGAGCAACTCGCGGCGTTCTCCGAGCCGAACCGGGTGCCCGGGACCCGCCTGATCGCCACCGCCTTCCTGGGCCTGGTGCCCTCCCCCGCCACGCCGGCGCTGCCGTCCGACACCCGCTGGCACCCGGTCGCCGTCCTGCCGCCGATGGCCTTCGACCACGGCCCCATGGTCCAGTACGCCCGGAACCGGCTGGCGGCCAAGCTCTCCTATACCAACATCGGATTCGCCCTCGCACCGGCCGAGTTCGCCCTGTCGACGTTGCGCGACATCTACGGTGCCGCTCTCGGGCATGCGGTCGACGCCACGAACCTGCAGCGGGTGCTGGCCCGGCGAGGTGTGATCACGCCGACCGGAACCACCGCCCACTCCGGGCGCAGCGGCGGTCGGCCGGCCAAGCTCTACCGATTCACCGACTCCCGCTACCGCGTCACCGACGAGTTCGCCGCCCTGCGGCCGCCGCCCGTGGGGAGTGGATTCTCAGAACCCTCTTAAGGTAGGAATAACAGTGCCATGACACACGCGAACGCGGTCCCCGATCCCGGGTGGATCGGCCGGGAGCCGCACGGGGAACTGCGCCGCGGCCTGCGCCCGGAGCTGCCCGAACGCGACACGTTCCACCGGCCGCCGGACGGCGTCGAGCGGGCTGCC
Source organism: uncultured Mycobacterium sp. (assembly GCA_964466565.1). Lineage (GTDB taxonomy): Bacteria > Actinomycetota > Actinomycetes > Mycobacteriales > Mycobacteriaceae > Mycobacterium. The sequence goes on along the minus strand of CAYXOM010000512.1, from coordinate 312 downwards.
CCCGGGACCGTGCTGCGCTCGCGGGACGTCGAAGTCGGTTTTCTCGGCGTGATCCCGCAGCGGGTCCGCGCCACCCAGCTGCTCTACCGGACGACCGACCGGCACGGACTGCGCGCCACGTTGGGATTTCCGCGGTTCGGCCTGGCCCCGGACAGCAGACTGGGATTGTGGGGCTACTCGGGGGGCGGGCTGGCCAGTGCGTGGGCGGCCGAGGTCCACGCCGACTACGCGCCCGAACTCGATCTGGCCGGCGCCGTGCTCGGCTCACCGGTCGGCGACCTGGGCAACACCTTCCGCCGCCTCAACGGCTCG
>CAYXOM010000511.1:0-2885 GCA_964466565.1 uncultured Mycobacterium sp. | reverse complement strand
TGGCCGCCGACGGTCTCGGTGCGCAGGACACCCCCGAGCCGCTCAGCGGGGTCGAGAAGAACGATCTGGGCGTCCGGTCCGGCGATGTCCCGGATCCGGTAGGCCGCGACCAGACCCGAGATTCCGCCGCCGAGGACGCAGAACCGCCGGCTCACAGCGAGTGCACCAGCTCCACCAGGTCGGTCAGCACACCCGGGTCGGTGGCCGGCAGCACGCCGTGGCCGAGGTTGAAGACGTGGCCGGCGGCGCCGGTGTCGACAGCGCGCCGCCCGTCGTCGACCACCGCCCGGGCGGCCTGCTCGACCACCGGCCAGCCCGCCAGCAGTGTGACCGGGTCGAGATTGCCCTGCAGGGCCGTGCCGGGCTCGATACGCGCCGCCGCGTCCGCCAGCGAGGTGCGCCAGTCCACGCCCACGACCCCGGGGGCGCCCGGCACCGACACCGCCTCGGACATCGCCCCGAGCAGTTCGGCGGTGCCGACCCCGAAATGCGTCATCGGCACGCCGTAGCCGGCCAGGGCGGAGAACACCCGCGCGCTGTGGGGAGCGACATGCCTGCGGTAGTCGGCCAGCGAGAGCGTCCCCGCCCAGGAGTCGAACAGCTGGACGGCGTCCACCCCGGCGTCGAGCTGGACCCGCAGGAAGGCAATGGTCAGGTCGGTCAGCGCGGTCATCAGCGCACCCCAGGTGGCGGGGTCGGCCAGCATCATCGTCTTGGTACGTTCGTGCAGTTTGCTGGGCCCGCCCTCGACCAGGTAGGACGCCAGCGTGAACGGCGCCCCGGCGAAGCCGATCAGCGGCACGTCCCCCAGTTCGGCGACCAGCAGCCCGACCGCGTCGGCCACCGCGGCGACACTGCCGGGTTCCAGCGGCCCGATCCGGCCCGCGTCGGCGGCGCGGCGAACCGGATCGGCGATCACCGGGCCGACGTCGGGCACGATCTCCAGGTCAACGCCGGCGGCCCGCAGCGGGACGACGATGTCGGAGAACAGGATCGCCGCGTCGACCCCGTGCCGGCGGATCGGTTGCAGGGTGATCTCGCAGATCAACTCGGCGTCGAAGCAGGCCTGCATCATGGTGTTCCGGGAGCGCAGCTGCCGGTATTCCGGCAGGGAGCGGCCCGCTTGACGCATGAACCACACCGGGATCCGGGCGGGCTTGCCGCCGCCGGCGGCCACCAGGTACGGCGCCCGGGGCAGGTCGCGACGGGTACTCACCGCGCCCATGCTGCCACGGCGGCCGCAAGGGGGTGCGCGGCCTGCGGACCCGGCGCGCCTGACTGCACCACCGGTGCGATGGGGCTAGCGTTGACGGTCGTGACCAAAGCGGAGCCTGCGCCGTTCCGGGAGGCCGTTGCGTCGATGAACGCCGCGCGGGTGCGTCCGGAAATCGAATTGGGTCCCATCCGCCCTCCTCAGCGGCTCCCGCCCCACAGCTACGCCCCAGGCGCCGAGGGCAAGCGCGAGGAGTGCGACCCGGCGCTGCAGCGGCCAGAGGCCGACGCCTTCGGCCGGCTCATCCTGCTGCACGACCCCGAGGGCGCCGACGCCTGGGACGGCACCCTGCGGCTGGTCGCCTACATCCAGGCCGACCTCGACCCGCACGAGGCCGTCGATCCGCTGCTGCCCGAGGTGGCGTGGAGCTGGCTGATCGACGCACTCGGACAGCGGGTCGAGGCCGTCACCGCGCTGGGCGGAACCGTCACCGCCACCACCTCGGTGCGCTACGGCGACATCTCCGGGCCCCCGAGGGCACACCAGCTGGAACTGCGGGCGTCCTGGACGGCCACCGACCTGTCGCTGGAGCGCCATGTGCAGGCCTTCTGCGAGGTGCTCGAGCACGCGGCCGGCCTGCCGCCGGTGGGGGTCACCGACCTGTCGTCCCGCTCCCGCGCCTGACATGCCCGACGACGACGCCCACGACCCCGGCGCCGAACAACCCGCCGAGCCGCCGGAGCCGGCACCGGTCCCGCTGCTGCAGCCGGCCGAGGGGGTCCCCGAGGTCGCCGTCAGCGCCCCGCAGATCGCCCGGGCGGCCGACCTGCTCGCTTCGGGCCGAGGCCCCTTCGCCGTCGACGCCGAACGCGCCTCGGGATTTCGCTACTCCAACCGCGCCTACCTCATCCAGATCCGCCGGGCCGGCGCCGGAACGGTCCTGATCGACCCGGTCAACCACGGCGGCAGCTCGATCGACGCTCTCGCCCCGCTGGCCGAGGTCCTCTCCGGCGACGAGTGGATCCTGCACGCGGCCGACCAGGACCTGCCGTGCCTGGCCGAGGTCGGGCTGCGGCCGCCGGCGCTGTACGACACCGAAGTGGCCGGGCGCCTGGCCGGGTTCGAGCGGGTCAACCTCGCCGCCATGGTCGAGAACCTGCTGGGCCTCGGGCTGGCCAAGGGCCACGGCGCCGCCGACTGGTCCAAACGCCCCCTGCCGGCCGCCTGGCTCAACTACGCCGCGCTGGACGTGGAGGTGCTCATCGAGTTGCGCGCGGCGGTGGCGCAGGCACTGGCCGAGCAGCGCAAGACCGATTGGGCCGCCGAGGAGTTCGAGCATCTGCGCACCGCGCAGCCCTCCCCGACCCGCCGGGACCGGTGGCGGCGCACGTCGGGCCTGCACAAGGTACGGACCCGGGAGGGGCTGGCCGCAGTGCGGGAACTGTGGACGGCACGCGACCGGATCGCCCGCAGCCGCGACATCGCCCCCGGCCGGATCCTCCCGGACGGCGCGTTGGTCGCCGCGGCGCTGGCCGATCCGAAGAGCACCGAGGACCTGCTGGCCCTGCCGGTCTTCGGCGGGCCCAAGCAGCGCCGCCGGGCGGCGGTGTGGCTCGACGCGCTCGCGGCCGCCCGCAGCGCCGAGCCGCCGGAACTCACCGAGCCGACCGAG
>CAYXOM010000510.1:0-8272 GCA_964466565.1 uncultured Mycobacterium sp. | reverse complement strand
GGCCGGCTCGTCGAGCAGCAGCAACTCCGGATCGGTCATCAGCGACCGCGCGATCAGCACCCGCTTGCGCTCGCCCTCCGAGAGCGTCCCGAAGGACCGGTCGGCGAGATGCTCGGCGCCGAGACTCTCCAGGGTGTCCAGTGCCCGGTCGTAGTCCACCTGCTCATAGCGCTCCCGCCACCGGCCCAGGACCGCGTAGCCGGCGGAGACCACCAGGTCGGCGACCCGCTCGCCGTCGGGCACCCGCGCGGCCAGCGCCGCGCTGCTCAGCCCGACCCGCTGGCGCACTTCGGCGGCGTCGACCCGGCCCAGGCGATCGCCCAGGACCACCGCCTCCCCTGAACTCGGGTGCTCCATGGCCGCGGCGATGCGCAGCAGCGAGGTCTTCCCAGCCCCGTTCGGGCCGATCACCACCCAGCGTTCGTCGAGTTCGACCTGCCAGCTCAGCGGCCCGATGAGCACCCGGCCGTCCCGGCGCAGGGTGACGTCGCGGAAGTCGATCACCAGGTCGGGATCGGTCCCGGCCGGAGCGGAGTCCAGGGGCGGCTCGGGCACCCGACCATCGTGCCGCATCGGGATGCGGGTCAGTCCGCCGGGATCTCCACCCGCCGCAGCACGCCGTCGACGGCGTCGGCGGCCTCGATCTCCGCCCGGGTCACGCCGAGGACGAACAGCACCGTGTCGAGGTAGGGATGGCTCAGCGAGGCGTCGGCGACCTCGCGCAGCGCCGGCTTGGCGTTGAACGCCACCCCCAGGCCGGCCGCCTCGAGCATGTCGATGTCGTTGGCGCCGTCGCCGACCGCCACCGTCTGCTCCATCGGCACCCCGGCCGCCTCGGCGAAGTCGCGCAGCGCCTTGGCCTTTCCGGCGCGATCGAGGACCGGACCTGTCACCCGGCCGGTCAGCCGGCCGTCGGCGATCTCGAGTTCGTTGGCGGCGACGAAGTCCAGCATCAGTTCGTGGGCGAGCGGTTCGATCACCTGCCGGAACCCGCCGGAGACCACCCCGCAGTGAAAACCCAGACGGCGCAGGGTGCGGATGGTGGTCCGGGCCCCCGGGGTGAGCTGCAACTGCGCGCCCACCTCATCGACCACCGACGCCGGCAGACCGGCCAGGGTCGCCACCCGCCGGTGCAGGGACTCTGCGAAGTCGAGCTCACCGCGCATCGCCGCCTCGGTGATCTCTGTCACCGCCCGCCCCGCACCCGCCCGCTCGGCGAGCATCTCGATCACCTCGCCCTGGATCAGCGTGGAGTCCACGTCGAAGACGATCAGGCGTTTGGCCCGGCGCTCCAGGCTGTAACGCTCCACCGCGATGTCGATGCCCTGATCGGCGCCCACCCGCACCAGGTGCGCCGCCAGCCGGGACTCGCGGCCCGGTGGCGCCGAGACGCGCAACTCCAGCCCGGTCACCGGGTAGTCCGACAGCCCCCGGATGAAGTCGATGTTGATTCCGAGGGCGGCCACCTCGCGGGCCACCGCGCCGAAGGCGGCCGCGGTGATCGGTCTGCCGAGCACGACGACGGTGTGCGTGGACGGCTCGGCGATGACGGGGACGTCGTCGCAGCGCTCGATGCTGACCTCGAGGCCGAGCGGCCGGATCGCGTCGGAGACCTCCCGCGCGATCCCGGTGCCCGTCGCCACCTCCGCCGCACCGCACACCAGGACACCGAGCGTCAGCCGGTTGCGGATCACCACCTGCTCGACGTTGAGCAACTCGACCCGGTGGGCGGAGAGTACCTCGAACAATGCGGAGGTCACCCCGGGCCGATCGACGCCGGTCACGGTGATGAGCACCGAGGCCTTGGGCATGGTCATCACGGCACGACCGGCCGAAACCCGCCCCGGACTAGTGAAGTTCGCGCGGTCCCGGGCCCGCCTCGCCCGGCCGTGGGTTCGCCGATCCCCGGGGGGAGCGCCTGGCTGACTGGAATTCGGCTCTTTTGCTCGCGTCGAACCCAAGCGCCGCCGCCACCGGCCGGGACGTGTGCGCGCGCCCGACGTGGGCCTCGGTGCGCATCCGGTCGATCATGTGCGGGTAGTGCAATTCGAACGCCGGCCGCTCCGAGCGGATCAGGGGCAGCTCGGAGAAGTTGTGCCGCGGCGGCGGGCAACTGGTCGCCCACTCCAGGGAATTGCCGTAGCCCCACGGGTCGTCGACCGTGACGACCTCGCCGTAGCGCCAGCTCTTGAACACGTTCCAGACGAACGGCAGCAGCGAGGCACCCAGGATGAACGCCCCGAGTGTGGAGACGATGTTCAACGCGGTGAAGCCGTCGCTGGGCAGGTAGTCGGCATAGCGGCGCGGCATGCCCTCGTCCCCCACCCAGTGCTGGACCAGGAAGGTCAGGTGGAAACCGATGAAGGTCAGCCAGAAGTGCAGCTTTCCCAGCCGCTCGTCGAGCATCCGGCCGGTCATCTTCGGGAACCAGAAGTACACGCCGGCATAGGTGGCGAACACGATGGTGCCGAAGAGCACATAGTGGAAGTGCGCGACCACGAAGTAGGTGTCGCTGACGTGGAAGTCCAGCGGCGGGCTGGCCAGCAGCACCCCGGACAGGCCGCCCAGCAGGAACGTCACCAGGAAGCCGAAGCTGAACAGCATCGGCGACTCGAACGTGAGCTGACCGCGCCACATCGTGCCGATCCAGTTGAAGAACTTGATGCCCGTCGGCACCGCGATGAGGAAGGTCATGAAGGAGAAGAACGGCAGCAGCACCGCTCCGGTGACGTACATGTGGTGCGCCCAAACCGCCACCGACAGCGCGGCGATGGCGATCGTGGCGTACACCAGGGTGGAGTAGCCGAAGATCGGCTTGCGGGAGAACACCGGGAAGATCTCGCTGACGATGCCGAAGAACGGCAGGGCGATCACGTACACCTCGGGGTGGCCGAAGTACCAGAACAGATGTTGGAACAGCGTGACGCCGCCGTTGGCGGGGTCGTAGATGTGCGCGCCGAGGCGACGGTCGGCGGCCAGGCCGAACAGCGCGGCGGTCAGCAGCGGGAAGATCAGCAGCACAAGAATCGAGGTGACGAAGATGTTCCAGGTGAAGATCGGCATCCGGAACATCGTCATGCCCGGGCAGCGCATGCAGACCACGGTGGTGATCATGTTGACCCCGCCGAGGATGGTGCCCAGGCCGCCCACGGCCAGGCCCAGGATCCACAGGTCGGGACCGGCCCCGGGACTGTGCACCGCGTCCGACAGCGGGACGTAGGCGGTCCAGCCGAAGTCGGCGGCACCGCCCGGGGTGATGAAGCCGCCGAGGGCGATCAGGGCGCCGAACAGAAACAGCCAGAACGACAGCGCGTTGAGCCGGGGGAAGGCGACGTCGGGGGCGCCGATCTGCAGCGGCAGCACCAGATTGGCGAATCCGAACACGATCGGGGTGGCGTAGAACAGCAGCATCACCGTGCCATGCATGGTGAACAGCTGGTTGTACTGCTCGTTGGACAGGAACTGCAGGCCCGGCACGGCCAGTTCGGCCCGGATGAACAGCGCCATCAGGCCGCCGAGGGCGAAGAAGGCGAAGCAGGTGACGATGTACATGATCCCGATCAGCTTGTGATCGGTGGTCGTGATGACCTTGTAGATCAGGTTGCCCTTGGGCCCGAGCCGGGGCGGGTACGGGCGGGTGGCCTCGAGTTCGGGCCGCGAAGGCACAACGGCTGTCAAGGGAGTCCTCCAACCACTCGGGTGTCCCAGGGGCTTTCGCCCAAATCCTAACCTCACTGTAGCGGTCTGTCAGCGGGGCTCCTACAGAATGTCGTACTTCGGTCGTGTCGTGGCTCCGGCAGCCCCTTTCGCCCTGCTCAGCGCACCCGCACCGGGCCGGTGCTACCGTCGCGGCGTGGTGTCGTGGGCGGTGCGGGGCGGACCGCTGGCCGCGGCGGCCGCGGCGCTGCTGCTGGCCGGCTGCTCGGGCGCCGCAGCGCCCCCGCCGGTCGGTCCGGCCGGGGCGGTGATCACCAGCACCACCAAGATCGCCTCGGCCGGGGTGCTGGGCAATCACCGTCGGCCCGACGAATCCTGCGCCGCCGAGCCCGCCCGCCCCGATCAGGATGAGCCGGCGCGGGTACGGCACGCCGCCGGGGAGAGCACCGTTCCTGCCGACCCCCGACGCATCGTGGTGCTCGCCGGCGGTGAACTCGACGCGCTGTGCGCGCTGGGTCTTCAGGGCCGCATCGTCGCCGCCGCGCTGCCCGACGGCTCCTCGGCCCAGCCGTCGTACCTGGGAACGGTGATCCACCGGCTGCCCGCGGTGGGCACCCGCAGCGCCCCGGACCTCGCCGCGGTGGCCGCCGCCGGCCCGGATCTGATCCTGGGTTCGGCGGCGCTGGCACCTGATACCTATCCCGCGCTCTCGGCGATCGCGCCGACGGTGCTGACCGCGGCCCCCGGTGCCGAGTGGCGGGAGACCCTGCTCGCGGTCGGCGCCGCCACCGGGCGCGGGCGGGCCGCCGACGCGTTGCTCGCCGGTTTCGGCGAGCGAGCCCGCGAGGCCGGAGCCGCCAACGACGCCGAGCACTTCCAGGCCTCGGTCGTGCAGCTCACCGACTCCGCACTGAGGGTGTACGGCGCCCGCAACTTCCCGGCCAGCGTGCTCGCCGCGGTCGGCGTTGACCGCCCGGCCGCGCAGCGCTTCACCGACTCGCCCTATCTGGAGATCCCGCTGGAGGGCTCGCCGGACTTCGCAGCGGCCGAGGGTGACATCGTCTACCTGTCGTTCGCCTCGCCGACGGCGAGGGAAAATGCGCCTGCGCTGTTGGAGAGTGCGGCCTGGCGGGCGCTGTCGGCCAACCGGGACAACCGGGTCTTCGCGGTCAACAACGAGGTCTGGCAGAGCGGCCAGGGGATCGTGGCCGCCCGCGGGATCATCGACGACCTGCGCTGGCTCAACGCCCCCATCAACTAGCGCCCTCACGCGCGTCGGTCACCGCTGGCGACGTACCGTTGCACACCATGAGCCCCGTCTGCGCCTATGCCGCCACCTCCCCCACCGGGCCGCTGGCCAGGACCACCGTCGAACGCCGCAGGGTCGGCCCTCACGACGTGCGCTTCGACATTCACTTCGCCGGCATCTGCCACTCCGACATTCACACCGTGCGCGGCGAGTGGGGGCAGCCGAACTACCCGGTGGTTCCGGGCCACGAAATCGCCGGCATCGTCACCGAAACCGGCCCGCAAGTGACGGGGTTCAGCATCGGGGACCGGGTGGGCGTCGGCTGTTTCGTCGACTCCTGCCGGGAGTGCAGGAACTGCCGGGCCGGCCTGGAGCAGTACTGCACCGGCGGCGGTATGACCGGCACCTACAACGCCGTCGGCCGCGACGGCCTGCCCACCTACGGCGGGTATAGCGGCAGCATGGTGGTCGACGAGAACTACGTGCTGCGCATCCCCGAGGCACTGGGCCTGGACGCGGCGGCACCGCTGCTGTGCGCGGGCATCACCACCTATTCACCGCTGCGGCACTGGAAGGTCGGGCCGGGCACCCGCCTGGGCGTGATCGGGCTGGGCGGGCTGGGCCACCTCGGGGTCAAGCTCGGCGCGGCGATGGGCGCGGAGGTGACCGTGCTGTCGCAGTCGCTCAAAAAGCTGGACGACGGGCTGCGACTGGGCGCCAAGCACTACTACGCCACCGACGACCGCGCCATCTTCAAGACGCTGCGCAACTCCTTCGACGTGATCCTCAACACCGTCTCGGCGGACCTGGACCTGGGCCGGTTCCTGGGACTGCTGGACCTCGACGGGGTGTTCGTCGAACTCGGCCTGCCCGAGAACCCGCTGACGGTCCCGGCGTTCGCGCTGCTGGGGATGCGCCGCAGCCTGACCGGCTCGGCGATCGGAGGGATCGCCGAGACCCAGGAGATGCTTGATTTCTGTGCCGCCCATGGTGTTTCCCCGGAGATTGAGCTTATCGAGCCGGACTACATCAACGAGGCCTACGACCGGGTGGTGGCCAGCGATGTCCGCTACCGGTTTGTGATCAATACCGAGTCACTACGCTCAGCGTAGGGGCGAGGCCGTCAGCGGGGTGCAATGCCGGACCGGTCAGCGAACGACGTCCTGCCTCGGTCGCGGGGCCCCGTCAGTCGTCCTCGTCGAAGTTCTCCAGCGGCCACCCGGCGGCAGCCAACCGGGCGGCTACCCGGCGGACGTTCTCCGGCCCGCCGTCGTGGTGAGCCACCCCCTCGATGAAGCGCTCGATCTCGTCACGGTCGATGGTGTGCCCTTCGGCCGCCCCGGCCTCCTCCGCCGCGATCTGGCGCACCACCTCGATGACCTCGTCCTCGGACAGCGGGGTGTTGCGCAGCAGTGACAGCAGCGGCACCCGGTCCGGGCCGGGGACTCCGTCGGGGTAACCCGCGCGAAGCCACTCCAGAACACGGTGCCCGAGCGTCTTGGCCGACATGCACCTCATCCTCTCCCGCAACGCCGGAACACGCCAGGCAGTTCACCGTCCGTTCATGGTCGGCCCGCCGAACGCGCCCGCGCTGCGGCGTCCGTGCGCGAACCACCCCGGGCGTCTCGACCGACCACGGCCTGTCGGGAACCGCGGTCGGCCCGCGCGGCCGGCGGGCCGCTTGGTCCGCGGACCGACGGCGATCCGACCGCGGCCGGTGCGGCGCCGGCCGCCGCGTCCTCGAGCGCCGGAGTGGGGGCGAGCTCGGCGAGGTCGGAGTCCGGCAGAACAACGGCTGCTCCGCCGTCGGTCTCGGCGACCGGTAGCGGCACGGCGTCGAACGCGGCCGGCAGTTGCGCAGGTCGGACCGCTGAGACGGAGCTCACCGGTGCGGGCGTCCGGGCCGCGGTGGCCGCCGCGCCGCCGCCGTCAGCCGGAACGAGGATGCCGAAAAAAGGCTTCTGCAGTTGCTCGGTGACACCGTCCACCAGCGCCCGAAAGACGTCGCCGGGGACCTGCGCCCACTCGGCCGGAGTCAGCGGGTTGACCGAGCCGAACGGCGTAGCGGTGCCCGAGGTCGTGAAAGTCCTGTCGTAGGTGCCGCCCTCCGTCGGCGTGACGACGTCGTCGTAGCCGATGTTGACCAGGATTTTCAGCGCCGGCTCCAGCGCGTCCGATAACGGGGTGCCCAGCAGGAACGGGCTGCCGAGAGCGCCGAGCACGGCATTGACCGCCAGTGACGGCAGCCGCAGCGGGGCCAGGATGGGCAGCTGATTGGGCGCGAGCGTCAGGTACCACGACTTGCCGGCCTCCATGGGGAGGGTGCCGATCAGCGGAACACCGGGGAACTGCAGGACCGCCGCGAGGTTGAGCCCCGCGTTGATCAGATCGTCGCCCTTCAACTCGATCCCGCCGACCAGGTTTATCGGCAGTGCCGCGAAAAGACTGTTGAGCAGTGAGAACGGGTTGAGAACCTCCGGGAAGTCGGCCAGCGGGTCATAGGCCCATGTCAGGTCAAGAGTGGCGGTGTTCAGCCGTATCCGCTCGTCCGAGGAGGTGTTGTATCCCGGCGCCGGAATGACGGTGTCGATCCCGACGAGGCCGCTCAGTCCCGGGAACCGCGCGAGGACGCCCCCGTTGGGCCGCAGCGGATTGTTGACCAACAAGAGCCCCTGATTGGTCTGGGTGGGCCTGATGCCGGTCGAGTTCGGCGCGGCGGCGAACGGGATGTAGCCGGCCGGGGTGACCCCGTCGACCACGCTGGCGATCTGCGTGCGGTAGGAGTCGACCAGGTTGACGCCTGTCGCGCCGGTGGCCACTTGTACCGCGTAGCGGCAGTTGCTGGCGAAGATCCCGGCGCAGTTCGGCAGGGGTATCGAACCGACGGTGTTGTAGAGATTCGGGGTGTCGCCGGCGATGTTGTCCAGGGTGAGGGAAAGGTTGATCGCGCCGACGATCGGGATGTCGTCGATGCCGATCGTCACCTTCGCCGGCGGTCCGGTGTTGTAAAACCCGAGGTCTGTCCCCGGAAACGCGTTCCCGAGCCGGTCGATCAGCCCGGCGAGGGTTCCGGCGGTATATGCGGGGTTCCAATTGATGTCGATGGCCGCCTGCGCCGCCGGGAGCGCAGCGGGGGTCAGCGCGAGTCCGGCGGTCACCGCCGCCGATCCGGCTCCCGCCACAGCGGCCGCCTGGACGCGCCGTAACGCCCGGCGACGCCGTGCCGCCCCACTCGTAGCTGCTCGCATCACTGCTCGTTCCTCTCTGGAACCGGGAGTCCGGTGGATGGTCGTCAGGGGTTCTGGGGGTAGCTCTGACCGTCGAGCCCGGGCGTTCCGGCGGTGCCCCCTGTCCCACCGACGCCGG
>CAYXOM010000509.1:0-1680 GCA_964466565.1 uncultured Mycobacterium sp. | reverse complement strand
GCCGCGAGCTGCGGTCGAGGCCCCCCGGCGACGCCGTGGTCGACCTCGCCTCCAACGATTACCTGGGGCTGTCGCGACACCCCGAGGTGATCGAGGCGGCGGTGCATGCGCTGCGGACCTGGGGCGCCGGCTCGACCGGATCGCGTCTGGTCACCGGGAACACCGAGCTGCACGAGCGGCTCGAGTCGGCGCTGGCGGACTTCACCGGCGCCGAGACCGCGCTGGTGTTCTCCTCCGGGTACACCGCGAACCTCGCCGCGGTGGCGGCGCTGTCCGGCCCGGGCTCGCTGGTGGTCTCCGATGCCGGCGTGCACGCCTCGCTGGTGGACGCCTGCCGCCTCTCGCGGGCCCGGGTGGTGGTGACCCCGCATCGCGACGTGGACGCGGTGGCCGCCGCGCTCGCCGCCCGGGCCGAGGAGCGTGCGCTGGTCCTCACCGACTCGGTGTTCAGCACCGACGGCGCCGCGGCGCCGCTGACCGAACTGCACCGGGTCTGCCGGCGACACCGCGCGGTGCTGCTCGCCGACGAGGCGCACGCCCTGGGGGTGCGCGGCGAGGGCGGCCGCGGGCTGGCGCACGAGACCGGCCTGGCCGGGGCCCCGGACGTGGTGCTGACCGCCACGCTGTCCAAGGCGCTGGGCAGCCAGGGCGGGGTGGTGCTGGGACCCCAGGCGGTACGGGCGCACCTGATCGACTCCGCCCGGCCCTTCATCTTCGACACCGGACTGGCGCCCGCCGCGGCCGGCGCCGCGCTGGGAGCGCTGCAGGTCCTGACCGGGGAGCCGTGGCGCCCGCGCGCCGCACTCGAGCACGCGGGCCGGCTGGCCCGTGCGTGCGGCGTGACCGGCTCCGCCGGCTCGGCGGTGATCTCGGTGATCCTCGGCGAACCGGAGGCCGCGCTCGCCGCGGCCGCGGCCTGTCTGGAATCGGGGGTCCTGGTCGGGTGCTTCCGGCCGCCGGCGGTGCCGGCGGGAACCTCGCGGCTGCGGCTGGCCGCCCGGGCGTCGCTGCGTGCCGCCGACGTCGACCAGTCCTGCCGGGTGCTGTCCGCGGTCCTGGCCGCCCGATGAGCACTCTGGTCATCACCGGAACCGGCACCGGGGTCGGCAAGACCGTCGCCACCGCCGCACTGGGCTGCTGCGCGCTGGCCTGTGGTGTGCCGGTGGCGGTGTGCAAGCCGGTGCAGACCGGATCGGGTATCGACGGCGACGGTGACGACGACCTCGCCGAGGTGGCCCGCCTCGCCGGCGTCCAGACGCTGGTCTCGGTGGCCCGCTACCCCGAGCCGCTGGCGCCGGCCGCCGCCGCGGACCTGGCCGGCCGGGAACTGCCGGCGATGGCCGAACTGCTGGACGCGATCCGTGCGGTGGACCGCCCGGGCGCGCTGACCCTGGTCGAGGGTGCCGGCGGCCTGCTGGTGGAGATCGCCGCCGACGGCGTCACGCTGCGGGACCTCGCGGCCGAACTCGGGGCTGCGGTGCTGGTCGTCTGCGCCCCGGGCCTGGGCACCCTGAATCACACGGCGCTGACCCTGGAGGCCCTCGACCACCGAGGCCTGAGATGCGCCGGGCTGGTGCTCGGGTCCTGGCCCGCGGAGCCCGGCGCAGCCGAGACCTACAACCGGGGTGCGCTGGCCCGGCTGGCACCGGTCCGCGCGGTGCTGCCCGAGCGGGCGGCGGC
>CAYXOM010000508.1:0-17393 GCA_964466565.1 uncultured Mycobacterium sp. | reverse complement strand
GCCCCCGCAAGCAGACACAAACGTCCCCACGCCTGCGGCGTGTCGGGACAGTCTGTGTCTGCTCGCCGGGGTGCGCGGCTAAGTCCCCAGCGCCGGAATGACCTCACGCTCGAACATCTCGATGCCCGAGCGGTCGTAGGCCGCCTCCGGGAAATAGCAGATCACGTAGTCACAGCCGAGGTCCCGCAGCGCGGAGAGCGTGTCGACCACCTGAGCCGGGGTCCCGGTCGCGTTGCCGGGCGCGCGGTTCATCGCGATCATCGCGTCGGCGGGCGCGTCGCCGCACAGCCCGGCGATCCGGTCGCGCACCCGGCGCAGCCGTTGCTCTACGTCGGCATCGGAGGTGCCGACGACGGCGTTGACGTTGGCCGAGCGCACGATCGCCCCGAAGTCGGTGCCGACGTCGCGGCAGTGGCCGGCGAGCACCTCGGACTTGTGCGCGAACTCACCGGGGTCGGCGCTGAAGTTGGTGTACTGGCCGTACTTGGCGGCGATCTTCAGCGTCACCTTCTCCCCACCGCCGGCGATCCACAGCGGAATACCGCCGGGTTGCAGCGGCTTGGGCGCCACGATCGCGCCGTCGATCTGATAATGCTTGCCGTCGAAGCTCACCCGTCCGTCCCGCCAGGCGTCGCGCATGATCTGAACGCCCTCGTCAAGTCGGGCCAGGCGCACCCCGGCGGACGGGAAGCCGTACCCGTAGGCCCGCCACTCGTGCTCGTACCACCCGCCCCCGATGCCCATCTGCACCCGGCCGCCGGAGATGATGTCGGTGGTGGCGGCGACCTTGGCCAGGTAGGCCGGGTTGCGATAGCTCATCGCCGTGCACATCTGCCCCAGGTCGATCCGCGACGTGGTGGCGGCCAGCGCCGCCATCAGCGTCCACGCCTCGTGCGTGGCCTCATCGGTGGGCAACGGGACGGTGTGGAAGTGGTCGTAGACCCACAGTGAGTCCCACGCCGTACCGTCGGCGTACTCGGCGAGGCCCCGCATGACCTCCCAGTGCTTGTCCACCGGGATGCCGACCAGGTCAAGCCGCCAGCCCTGCGGGATGAAGAGTCCGAATCGCATGCCGGGGACTTTACGGGGCGGGCATCTTCACAGCACCGGCAGCAGATGGCGCAGGACCGTGGCCGACTGCGCCGCCACGTCGTCGACGAAGGCGGTGAAGTCGAAGCGGGACTGCGCCCCGGCGAGGTCGGAGAGGGCGCGGACGATAAGCCAGGGGATTCCGAAGCTCTCGCAGACCTGGCTGACCGCCGCCCCTTCCATCTCCACCGCGCACCCGCCCAGGTCGCCGTGGAGTCGGACCCGGGTGACCTCACAATGCAGGTACTGGTCGCCAGTCAGGATCGTGCCATACACGACGCGGGGCGGTCGGTCGCCGCCACCGGCGTTGGGGGACAGGGCCGGCAACGTCAGTTGATCGAGGTGGCCCCGGACCCTGGCGAGCAGTGCGGGATCGACGGTGTAGCCGAATCGGGCGGTGGGGTTGAAGAAGGGAACATGCCCGGCCTGATAGACCCGCAGGGCATCCTGTTCGATCACACCCGCGTCGTGCTGAATGGCGCGCTCGGCGATCACGACATCGCCGATCTGCAGCCCCGGGTCCAGACCGCCGGCGACGCCGGAGAATGCGACCGCGCGACACCGGAACCGGTCGGCCAGCAAGGTGGCCACCAGCGCTGCGTTCACCTTCCCCATTCCGGACCTGGTAAGCACCACCCGGTGGCCGTCGATGTCACCGACGCAGAACCCGACACCGGCGATCTCGTGCGTCTCGGTGGTCGTCATGGCGGCCGACAGGTGCGCCTGCTCCTGCGGGAGTGCGCAGATGAGCCCGATTGTCACGGCCGCGCCCACCCGAAGGCCCCCGGCAAGCACATGCGCCGGGGGCCCTTCGCGGAAGACGCCACTAGGCCAGCAGCGACGCAGGCGGGTTGAAGCGGTCGCCGTAGCGGGCGGCAAGTTCCTCGGCACGCGCGACGAACGCGGCCTTGCCGCCCGGATAGCCGGTGATGAACTGCGCGGCGCCACCGGTCCACGGCGGGAAGCCGATGCCCATGATCGAGCCGATGTTGGCGTCCGCCGTCGTCTCGATCACGCCCTCGTCGAAACACTTCTGGGTCTCCAGCGCCTCGGCGAACAGCATCCGGTCGATCATGTCCTGCAGTGGCGGCGTGCTGCTGCCCGAGGAAAACTCCTCGCGCAGCCCCGGCCACAGCTGGGTGCGGTTGCCGTCGACGTACTCGTAGAAACCGGCACCGGACAACCGCGACGGCCGGCCGAGGGCGATCATCTTCTCCACCACGGCCTCGGCCGGGTGCGCGGAGTAGGTGCCACCCGCGTCCTCGATGCCCTTGCGGCTGGCGACGGCGATCTTGTGCATCAGCTCCATGTTGAGCTCGTCGGACAGCTGCAGCGGCGGAGCCGGGTAGCCGGCCTGCGAACCGGCGTGCTCGATCGACGCCGGCTCGACGCCTTCGCCGAGCATGGCCAGCGCCTCGTTGATGAAGGTGCCGATCACCCGGCTGGTGTAGAAGCCGCGGCTGTCGTTGACCACGATCGGGGTCTTGCCGATGGCCAGGGTGTAGTCGAACACCCGGGCCAGCGCCTCATCGGAGGTCTTCTCGCCCTTGATGATCTCCACCAGCGGCATCTTGTCGACCGGGGAGAAGAAGTGGATGCCGATGAAGTCCTCCTGGCGCTTGACCCCGGCGGCCAGCCCGGTGATCGGCAGCGTGGAGGTGTTGGAGCCGAGGATGGCGTTGGGCTCGACGACGTCCTCGATCTCGGCGAAGACCTTGTGCTTGAGTTCCTGGCTCTCGAAGACGGCCTCGATCACGAAGTCGACGCCCTTGAAGTCGGCGGCATCGGCGGTCGGGGTGATCCGGTCCAGGAGTGCCTTGCTCTTCTCCTCGGTGGTCCGGCCCCGCTCGAGAGCCTTGGCTTCGAGCTTCTCCGAGTAGGCCTTGCCGTTCTGCGCGGCCTCGAGGGTGACGTCCTTGAGCACCACGTCGAAGCCGGACTTGGCCGAAACGTAGGCGATACCGGCGCCCATCATGCCGGCCCCGAGCACCCCGATCTTCTTGATCGGCACCTTGGCGATGCCCTCGGGCCGGGAGCCGCCGGCGTTGATGGCCTGCAGGTCGAAGAAGAACGCCTGGATCATGTTCTTGGCGACGTGCCCGGTGGCCAGCTCGGTGAAATAGCGACTCTCAATGCGGCTGGCAGTGTCGAAGTCCACCTGCGCGCCCTCCACCGCGGCGGCCAGGATGGCCCGCGGGGCCGGCATGTTCGCGCCCTTGATCTGCTTGCGCAGCAGCGAGGGGAACGACGGCAGGATCGCCGCCAGTGCCGGGGAGGACGGGGTGCCGCCGGGCATCTTGTAACCCTGGGCGTCCCACGGCTGGGTGTGCGCCTCGGGGTTGGCCTTGATCCACGCCTTGGCGGCCGGGACCAACTCCTCGACGCTGCCGACGAGTTCGTCGACCAGTCCGACGTCCTTGGCCTTCTTCGGGTTGAACCGGGTGCCCTGGCTCAGCACGGTGACGAAGGCGTTCTGGATGCCCATCATCCGCACGGTGCGGGTCACCCCACCGCCGCCGGGCAGCAGGCCCAGGCTGACCTCGGGCAGGCCGATCGCGCTGCCCTTGACGTCGGCGGCGATGCGGTGGTGGCAGGCCAGGGCGATCTCCAGGCCGCCACCCAGGGCGGCGCCGTTGATGGCCGCGACGACCGGTACGCCCAGGGTCTCCAGCTTGCGCAGGTCGGCCTTGATCTCCTCCACCTCGGCGAAGGCCTCGCCGGCCTGCTCGGGAGTGATCTGAATGATGCTCTTGAGGTCGCCGCCGGCGAAGAAGGTCTTCTTCGCGCTGGTGATGACGACGCCGGTGACGGAGTCCTTCTCGGCGACGAGGCGCTCGACGCACCTGTGCATCGACTCCTTGTAGTGCTCGTTCATCACGTTGGCCCCGCCGGTGGGGTCGTCGAGGGTCAGGGTGACGATGCCGTCGGAGTCCTTATCCCATTTGATGGTGTTCTCTGCCATGGTTTTTCGCTTACGCTCCGCTTTCCGCTAGTTCTGGGCTTCAGACGCGCTCGATGATGGTGGCCACGCCCATGCCGCCGCCGATGCACAGTGTGATCAGCGCACGCTTGGCGCCGCGGCGCTCGAGCTCATCGACCATGGTGCCGGTGATCATGGCGCCGGTGGCGCCGAGCGGGTGGCCCATCGCGATGGCGCCGCCGTTGACGTTGAGCTTCTCGCCTGGGATGCCCAGGTCCTTCTGGAACTTCAGCACCACCGACGCGAACGCCTCATTGAGCTCGAACAGGTCGATGTCGTCGACGGTCAAACCGGCGGTGGCCAGCACCTTCTCGGTGGCCGGGGTGGGCCCGACGAGCATGATGGTGGGGTCTGCGCCGCTGGTGGCGGTGGCCACCACCCGGGCGCGCGGGCTCAGGCCGCACGCCTTGCCGGCCTTCTCGTTCCCGACCAGCACCAGGGCGGCGCCGTCGACGATGCCTGAGCTGTTGCCGCCGGTGTGGACGTGGTTGATCTTCTCGATCCAGTGGTACTTCTGCATCGCCACGTCGTCGAACCCGGCCATCGCGGCCAGGCCCTCGAAGGCGGGCTTGAGCTTGGCCAGGCTCTCCATGGTGGTGCCCGGGCGCATGTGCTCGTCGTGGTCGAGGATCAGCAGGCCATTCTGGTCGCGGACCGGGACCACTGACTTGGCGAAGTACCCGCCCGACCAGGCCGCCGCGGCGCGCTCCTGGGACTGCACCGCGTAGGCGTCGACGTCGTCGCGGCTCAAACCCTCCAGGGTGGCGATCAGGTCGGCGCCGATGCCCTGCGGGACGATGAACGCGTCATAGTTGGTGGCCGGGTCGCTCATCATGGCGCCGCCGTCGGACCCCATCGGCACCCGGCTCATCGACTCCACACCGCCAGCGATCACCAGATCGTCCCAGCCGGAACGGACCTTCTGGGCGGCAGTGTTCACGGCCTCCAGGCCCGAGGCGCAGAACCGGTTGAGCTGGACGCCGCCGACGGTGTCGGGCATGCCCGCCGCGATGACCGCGGTGCGGGCGATGTCGCCGCCCTGGTCGCCGACCGGCGAGACGCAGCCCAGGACGACGTCGCTGATCATGTTCTCGTCGAGGTTGGGGTGGCGCGCGCGCAGTTCGTCGATCAGGCCGGTGATCAGATTCAGCGGCTTGACCTCGGTCAGGGCGCCGTTCTTACCCTTGCCGCGCGGGGTGCGGATGGCCTCGTAGATGAAGGCTTCTTCGGACATGGTGGATTCCTCGCCATCGGTGGTCGGTTCCGGCGTCTGAATCCTAGTCGGCGGAGCCCGGCTCCCGAACCGCGGGCCAGTAGGCTGCGCTGCCATGGTGGTGCAGCGCCTGGCGCCGTTCACGGTGAACGTCTTCGCCCGGATGTCGGCACTGGCCGCCGAGGTCGGCGCGGTGAACCTCGGGCAGGGCTACCCCGACGAGGACGGTCCGCCGGCGATGCTGGAGACCGCCCGACGGGCGATCGCCGAGGGCGTCAACCAGTACCCGCCCGGGGCCGGGATCGCCGAGCTGCGCCGCGCCGTGGCCGCCCAGCGGCGGCGGCGCTACGGCCAGGAGTTCGACCCGGACACCGGCGTGCTGGTGACCGTCGGGGCCAGCGAGGCGATCGCCGCGGCGGTGCTGGGCCTGGTCGAGCCAGGCTCGGAGGTGCTGCTCATCGAGCCCTTCTTCGACACCTATGCGCCGGTGATCGCGATGGCCGGTGCGCACCGGGTCTGCGTGCCGCTGGCGGCCGACGGCAGCGGGTTCGCCCTCGACGTCGAGGAGGTGCGCGCCGCGATCACCCCGCGGACCCGCGCGATCGTCGTCAACTCCCCGCACAACCCCACCGGCACGGTGCTCGCCGACGCCGAGTTGCGCGCGCTGGCCGAACTCGCGGTGGCCGCCGACCTGCTGGTGATCTCCGACGAGGTCTACGAACGGCTGACCTTCGACGGCCGCCCGCACCTGCCGATCGGCTGCTACCCCGGCATGGCCGAGCGCACCGTGACGATCTCGAGTGCGGCCAAGATGTTCAACTGCACCGGCTGGAAGATCGGCTGGGCGTGCGGACCGGCGGACCTGGTCGCCGGGGTGCGGGCGGCCAAGCAGTACCTGAGCTACGTCGGCGGGGCTCCGTTCCAGCCGGCGGTGGCCTACGCCCTGGACAACGAGGACGCGTGGTCGGACGCGCTCGGCGAGTCGATGCGGGCGCGCCGCGACACCCTGGCCGCCGCGCTGCTGCGGATCGGTTTCGGGGTGCACGACTGCGCGGGCACCTATTTCCTGTGCGCCGACCCCCGTCCGCTGGGGTTCGCCGACGGCACCGGGTTCTGCGAGCGGCTCCCGCACCTGGCCGGGGTGGCGGCCATCCCGATGTCGGCCTTCTGCGAGCGGCCCGCGCCCGGCTGGGATCACCTGGTGCGCTTCACCTTCTGCAAGCGACCCGAGACCCTCGATGAGGCGATCCGCCGGCTGGAGTGCCTCAGCGCTTCCCGACTTTGAGCACCTGCTTGCGCAGACCGTCGGTGGCCGTCTCCATGGCGCCCTTGAGGGTGCGCTTGAGCAGGAAGCCGGGGATCGGGATCGCCGGATCGACGGTCAGGTCGAAGCGCACCCTGGTGGACTTGCCGTCCGGGATCAGGGTGTAGGAGGCCTCCTGCTTCTTGAGCTGGCTCGACGTGATCAGCGTCCACCCAGCGGTGGTGTCGGTGAAGCGGTACTCCACCTCCATCTGGTCGGTCAGGCCGGCGGCCTTGACCGTCATCCTGACCCGTTTCGGGCGGCCGTCGGCGTGGGTGTCGAGCACTTCGGCGCTCTGGTACTGCGGCGACCACGACGGGGCGGATTCGACGTCGGCGATCACATCGAGGATCTGCCGCGGGGTGGCCTCGATGACCACCTCGCGGGAATCGTTGACTGCCATGCCCGAACTCTAGGAGACACCCTTCGGGCCTAGTGCGCGATCGGGCGGTACGCCGCGACGACGGGTTCGAGTTCCTCGGGTGTGCCACCGTGCATGATCACTGCGTCGGCACCGTAGCCGAACTCCGCTCGCACCCGCTCGGCGCACTGCGCCGCCGATCCGGTGGCCGCGATCGCCAGCCATTCGTCAGGCAACAGGGCGGCGATGCTCTCGATCTGCGCCGGGGTGGCCTTCTGGTCGATCGCCCCGGCCACCGACTGAACCACCCCGTCGGCCCGGAACCGCTGCAGCACCGCGGGATCCCAGTGGTTGGTGGCGACCATCAGGTCGCCGTAGCCCTGCAGGTACGTGGCCAGGCGGGCGACCGTCTTCTTCAGCCGCAGCTGTTCGGGCAGATGGTCGCCGACGGTCGCCAGACACGACCAGACCCGCACGCTGTCGGGGTCCCGGCCGGCGCGTTCGGCCGCCTCCTTGACGGTGCGGGCGCATCGCTGCAGCGTCTCGGGGGCGAAATAGGTGTGCAGTATCACGTCGTCGAAAGCGCGTCCGCCCAACCGCAGGGTGTTGGGCCCGAACGCGACGATCGCCAGGCGGATGTCCTCGTCGAAGTCGGGGTCGAGGGCCAGGATCGGGTACCTGCCCATCGGGCCGTCGTGGTTGACGATCACCTCGCCGCGCCAGAGCCCACGCATCACCCCCGCGAAGTCCTCCATCTGCGCGGTGGTCACCGGCGGGATGCCGAAGGCGCCGTAGACGGCCGCGATCCCGCGGCCGATGCCCAGCGTGAACCGGCCTCCGGAGAGCCGGTGCATGGTGGTCGCCCACGACCCGGTGATCAGCGGGTGGCGGGTGTTGTGGTTGGTCGCCCCGGTCGCGATCCGCATCCGCTCGGTGACCGCGCACGCCGCTCCGGTCAGCGACGCGGCCTCCTTGACGTTCCAGCGCTCGGAGATGAACGCGGTGCCGAAGCCGAGTTCCTCGCCGCGGCGGGCTTCCGCCATCAGGGTCGCGGGGCCTTCGCCGCTGGCGCCGGCCAGCAGGTAGTAGCCCAGCTCGTCGAGACTTGGGCGCGTTTTCGTTCGCTCAGCGGTCGTTTCCGCGCCCGATTCGCCGGTGGTCATATCCGATAGCCCTCCAGCAGCCGGCGGCTGATGATGGTTTTCTGGATCTCGCTGGTGCCCTCCCCGATCAGCAGGAAGGGCGCGTCGCGCATGAGCCGCTCGATCTCGGAGTCCGTGGAGTAGCCGTAGCCGCCGTGAATCCGGAAGCTGGCCTGGGTGACCTCCGAGCAGATCTCGCTGGCCAGGTACTTAGCCATGCCGGCCTCCAGGTCGTTGCGCGCCCCGGAGTCCTTGAGCCGGGCGGCGTTGACCATCATCAGGTGCGCGGCCTCGACCTTGGTGGCCATCTCCGCCAGCGAGAACGCGATCGCCTGGTGCTCGGCGATCGGCCTGCCGAATGTCGAGCGCTGCTGGGCGTAGCGCACGGCCAGTTCGAACGCCCGGATGCCCACCCCGCAGGCGCGGGCGGCGACGTTCACCCGGCCGACCTCGACGCCGTCCATCATCTGCGCGAAACCGTGCCCGGGCGTCCCGCCGAGCACATCGCCGGGCGAGGCCCGATAGCCGTCGAAGATCATCTCGGTGGTGTCGACGCCCTTGTAGCCGAGCTTGTCGAGCTTGCCCGGAATGCTGAGGCCGGGCAGGACCTCGCCGAACCCGGCCGGCTTCTCGACCAGGAACGTCGTCAGGTTGTCGTGCGGGCGGGCGGCACCCTCGTCGGTGCGCGCCAGCACGGCCACCAGGGTGGAACTCGCGCCGTTGGTCACCCACATCTTCGCGCCGTCGAGGGTGTAGCCGCCGTCGGCGCCCAGGGTCGCCCGGGTGCGGATCGCCGCGACGTCGGATCCGGCGTCGGGTTCGGACATCGAGAACGCGCCGCGGGTCTCGCCGGTCGCCATGGCGGGCAGGAACCGGCGGCGCTGCTCGTCGGTGCCGTGCCGGCCGATGAGGTGGGCGACGATGAAGTGGGTGTTGATCACCCCCGAGACGCTCATCCAGCCGCGCGCCAGTTCCTCCACGCACAAGGCGTAGGTCAGCAGCGACTCCCCCAGCCCGCCGTAGGCCTGCGGGATCATCAGTCCGAACAGTCCCATCTGGCGCATCCGGTCGACGATGTCCTGGGGGTAGGCGTCGGCGCGCTCCAACTCGGCGGCCGCCGGGATGATCTCGGCATCCACGAACGCCCGGACGGCCTCGACGATCTCGGTCTGGAACTCGCTGAGCCCGAGGGTGCGGGCCAGGCGGGTCACAGGTGCCGACCTCCGGTGACCTCGAGCACGGTCCCGGTCATGTACGACGACAGGTCCGAGGCCAGGAACAGCGCGACCGCGGCAACCTCGTCGGGCTCGCCGGCCCGGCCCATCGGCACCTCGGCCAGTTTGGCGTCCCAGATCCGTTGCGGCAGAGCCTCCGTCATCGCCGAGCGGATCAGGCCCGGAGCGATCGCGTTGACCCGGACTCCGAGGTGGGCCAGTTCCTTGGCCGCCGCCTTGGTCATGCCCACGATGCCGGCCTTGGCGGCCGAGTAGTTGGTCTGGCCGGGCAGTCCGACCTTGCCCGAGATCGACGACATGTTGACGATCGACCCGCGGCCCTGCTCGCGCATCACCGCCGCGGCCAGCCGGGTGCCGTTCCAGGTGCCCTTGAGGTGCACGGCGATCACCTCGTCGAACTGCTCCTCGGTCATGGTGCGCAGGGTGGCGTCGCGGGTGATCCCGGCGTTGTTGACCATGACGTCCAGGCCGCCGAATGCGCTCACCGCGGTGCCGACGAGGGCGGCCGTCTCTTCGGCGGAGGTGACGTCGCAGCGCACCGCCAGCGCGGCGCCGTCGCCGAGACCGGCCGCGGCGGTACGGGTGCGCTCCTCGTCGAGGTCGCCGAGCACCACCCGGGCTCCCTCGTCGACGAAACGCCGGGCGATCGCCAGGCCCAACCCCTGTGCCCCGCCGGTGACGACGGCGCTGCGCCCGGCCAGCAACGCCATCGCCTCACCCTCCTGGTCGGCCCGCCGATCGCTCCCCGGGCGCCATCGTATTTGATAACGCCATGGCGGTTGAGGCGGCGGTCGGCGACGATGACTTCGCCGAGATCCTGGCGGCGACGCGGCACTTCGTGCGGACGGCGGTGCTGCCCCGGGAGGCCGAGATCGCCGAGTCCGACCGGGTTCCCGACGATATCCGCGACCGGGCCCGCGCGATGGGGCTGTTCGGCTACGCGATCCCGCAGCAGTGGGGCGGGCTGGGCCTGGACGTCACCCAGGACGTCGAACTGGCGCTGGAACTGGGTTACACGTCCCTGGCGGTGCGCTCGATGTTCGGCACCAACAACGGCATCGCCGGGCAGGTTCTGGTGGGTTTCGGCACCGAGGAGCAGAAGCAGCGCTGGCTACCGCCGATGGCCGCCGGAGACGTAGTGGCCTCCTTTGCACTGACCGAGCCCGGCGCCGGCTCCAATCCGGCGGGTCTGCGAACGACGGCCACGCCGGCCGGCGACGGCTGGGTGATCTCGGGGCAGAAGCGCTGGATCACCAACGCCCCGGTGGCCGATCTGTTCGTGGTGTTCGCCCGGACCCGCCCCGCCGACGACGCCGGCGCGGGCATCGCGGTGTTCCTGGTCCCGGCCGACGCGCCGGGAGTCCAGGTGGGCCCGCCCGACGCCAAGATGGGCCAGGAGGGCGCCTGGACGGCCGACGTGTACCTCGCCGACGTCGCCGTCGGCGCCGACGCGCTCATCGGCGGCAGCGCCGAGGTCGGCTATCGCGCCGCGCTGACCTCGCTGGCGCGCGGGCGCATCCACATCGCCGCGCTGGCCGTCGGCGCCGCCCAGCGGGCGCTCGACGAGTCGGTGGCCTTCGCCGCCGGGGCCACCCAGGGCGGCAGACCGGTCGGCGGCTTCCAGTTGGTCCAGGCGATGCTGGCCGACCAGCAGACCGGGGTGGCGGCCGGGCGGGCCCTGGTGCGCGAGACCGCACGGCAGTGGCGCAGCGGGGAGGATCGGCGCATCGCCCCCTCGATGGCCAAACTGTTCTGCACCGAGATGGCCGGGCGGGTGGCCGACCTGGCGGTGCAAGTGCACGGCGGCACCGGCTACATGCGCGGGGTGGCGGTCGAACGCATCTACCGTGACGTGCGACTGCTGCGACTGTACGAGGGAACCAGCGAGATCCAGAAGCTGATCATCGGCGGCGGCCTGGTGAAGGCGGCCCGCACGGCTGGTCCGGGTCGCCGGTAGAGTGCCAGGCCGGAGGACTGACGAAAAACCATGGTCAAGCGGTTCGGTAGAGCTCTCTCGGCACTGAGGGTCCCGGCGTACTGGCCCGCTCTGGCCCGCGGGGTCGTCCCCGGTTTCGAACACGGGTCGGCGTTCGCCGGTCAGGAGTTCTCGACGGTCATCGACGTCGGGGCCAACAGCGGCCAGTTCGCGACTTTTGCGCGGCGCCGATGGCCTGGGGCGCGCCTGATCTGCTTCGAACCCCTGCCGGGGCCCCGTCGACAGCTCGAGGCCCTCCTTCGTGATCGTGCCGAGATACATCCGGTGGCGCTGGGCAGCGAGGCGGGCAGGGCCGACATGCATGTCGCGTCACGCGCTGACAGCTCGTCGATCCTGCCGCTCGGTGAGGCCCAGAAGCGTCTGTTCGCGATGGAGGAAGCGCAGGTGCTCTCGGTTCCCGTCGAACGTCTTGACTCCGTGATTCTGTCGGGTGAAGTCACCGGACCTGCACTTCTGAAGATCGACGTTCAGGGGTTTGAGTTCGAGGTGATCCAGGGGGCCACGGACCTCCTCGAGGTCATTGACGCGATCTACGTGGAGTGTTCGTTCATGGAGCTTTACGTCGGCCAGAAACTCGCCCGGGACGTCGTCGAACTGCTGAAAGGACTCGGGTTCGCCGAAGCCGGTAGCTTCCACCCCTACTTCGACGAGGCGGGCGCCAAGGTGCAGGCGGACCTACTCTTCAGGCGGTCGAAGGCACGCGGCTGAGGGGTGGCCAGGGCCGGGATCGAACCGGCGACCTTCCGCTTTTCAGGCGGACGCTCGTACCAACTGAGCTACCTGGCCTCAGGGGCACACCGGTGCCTTGGCGACCCTGACGGGACTCGAACCCGCGACCTCCGCCGTGACAGGGCGGCGCGCTAACCAACTGCGCCACAGGGCCTTGCTACATCCTTGCGATCCTTGCGATCCTTGCGATCCTTGCGTCCAACACTGTATGCCGGGCACACGCGTCGTGCGTACCCCCTACGGGATTCGAACCCGCGCTACCGCCTTGAAAGGGCGGCGTCCTAGGCCGCTAGACGAAGGGGGCCTGAGCCGAATCTCTCCGGGGTACCCGCGACGCGTTCGCGCCGGAGCGATCGCCAGCCTAGGGCACGCCGCCGCCATTACCCAAACGCGGGCGCCGGTGGCGGGAAGTATCCTCATCTGACGTCGGCCCCTATAGCTCAGTTGGTAGAGCTACGGACTTTTAATCCGCAGGTCCTAGGTTCGAGTCCTAGTGGGGGCACCGCATGAAGCGGACACCCGCGCGCCGTACCGTCAGCGCCGCACACCCGGGGCGCCCAACCACGGGAACACCGGTTGGTTGGCCGGCGGCGCGGTGGTGCCCGGACGGGCCTTGATCGAGACGCTGCCGTTGGTCTGACAGACCGTCTTGACACCCGCGTCCTGGCAGGTCGGCCGGGCCGCGGCGGCCGGTGCCGCGGCGACGGCGGTGGCCGCGAGAGCGGCCACGAACGCAGCGGCCATCGATCGAGTCACCATGTGTCCCTCAATCCTTCGGATCGTCACGCTCATGCGTCGCGGCCCACGCCGGGCGGGGTGTCACTCGGGCAGGCCGAGATGACGACGAAGTTGGACGGCCCCAGCGGGGTGTTGTTCGCCGCCGCCCGCGCCAGGGCATCGAGGCGCGCGGCTTCCACGTCGACCCCGGCGCCGCCGGCGATCACGTCGTTGGTGTCGTCGGCCACCGAGACGATGCACAGATTGTCGTTGGTGTACTCGTCAGCCGTGCAGTCCGCGCCACCGGCGGCCTGGCAGGCCGAGATCACCGCCGCCGAGGCCTCCTCGGCCGTCGAGCCGTAGGCGCGGAATCCCGCGATCGCACCGACGCCGCCGGGGCCGTCGGAGAAGTCCTCGAAGGCGCCGGTGCCCACCGCCTCGTAGAGGTCCGGCGGGTTCTCCACCACACCGTCGGGGCCGCCCGCCCAGGCGGCGCCGGCCGCGACACCCGCGATCAGGGCGCCGGCGGCGAGTGAGACTGACATCAGGCGGGCGTTGGGCATACCAAACCTTTCCTCGTGGCTTAGCCGCCCAACCGTAGCACCGACGGGATACGGGCGCACGCTCAGCGACGCGCGCCGGGCCGGCCCCAGCCACGGGAAGGCCGGGGCGGCGGGCGGCGGTGGTACCCAGGGTCAGCCGACGTAGTGGATGCCCTTGTCGCGTTCGGCCACGGGCGGCAGATGGCGGGCCGGGGTCTGCGGCAGCGGGGAGTCCGGGGCGATCCGTCCCGTCGCCCGGTCCCAGCCCGCTCGGGCCCGCGGGTGCATCCGCTGCCGCGCCGGCAGGCACCGGAAGACCAGGTGCACCGCGCGCCCGAAGCGGCGGTGCCACCGCGCGTCGCGCGCCGACCATCGGTAGCCCATCAGCTCGCGCACCGCCGGGTCGTAGAGACCCACGGTGACCCAGACCACCACGGGTTGGAGCACACGCAGGTAGGCCGACCACAGACGGTCCGGGATCCACGGCGCGGTCGGGGGTTTGGGCATCGTGGAGAGGTCGAGCACCTCGCGGGCCGCCCAGGTGTTCTCCAGTTCCTCCCGGCACATCCGGTCCCAGTAGGCGGTGAACTCCTCCCAGGAACGCGGAACCGGTCGCATGCTGATGCCGTACATCCGGTACCAGGTGACGTGCTCGTCGAACAGCCGGCGCTTGTCGGCCTCGGTCAGGCCCGCGCCGAAGTGCTCGGCGGTGCGGACGGTGCCCATGAAGAAGGTGGCGTGCGCCCAGTAGAAGACGTCGGGGTTCAGCGCGCTGTAGTGCCGGCCCCGCTCGTCGACCCCGGTGATGGGGATGTGGTAATCACGCACCTCCGCGGCGGTGGCCGGTGCCCGGTCGCCGTCGAAGACCACCCCGCCGATGGGGTAGAGCGACCGGAACAGCCGCGGGATGCGCTCGGTGAAGAAGATGGAGTGGTCCTTGACCGCCGCCCCCAGCTGCGGATGCATGTTCTGCATGGAACCCGCCCACGGACCCTGCAGCAGGCCGCGCCAGTCGCCGAACAACCTCCACGTCAGGGAGTCCGGGCCCAGCGGCGCGGGCGGGGCGGAGCGGGGGCCGCCGCTGACGGGGCAGGTGGTCACGGGGTCACGCGGCGGGCGCTACAACCCGAGGAAGTCGGTGAGTTCCTTGGAGCACTTACCGGAGAGTTCACAAATCCTGACGCAGTTCTGGAAGACGCCGTCGTTGCGGCCGCAGGCGGGAGTCTGGCCCGCCTCTGTGGCCTTCGCGAAGTTGTTGCTGAGGGAGGCCGCCCGATCGTTCAGGGCTTTCACCGCCTGCCCCTCCGGCTCCTGCACCGAGTTCCCCGGCTTGCCCGGACCGGCGAGCTTGGCGGCGCAGTAGAGGCTCAGAACGATCACCCGGCCGGCGTTCTGCCCGCTGTTGTCCAGGAAGCCCCCGTTGCGGGACCCGGTGACGGTGCAATCCTCCAGGGCACGCTCGCTGCCGACCTTCGCACCGATCATGAGCCGGGCGCTCGTCCTCGCCTGCACCTGCGCGTAGGTCAGACCGCCGTACCCGAGTTGGTCGTTGTTGGTGGCCACGGTGTCCGCGCAGGCCGGTCCCGGCTGGACCAGCACCACGGCCAGCAGTGCCCCCGCCGCGGCGGCCATCGACCGGAACAGTGGTTTCACCCTGGGCCTCATCGCACCCGACCTCCCTCGTCACCACGCAATATACCCACGGCAACGCACCCCACGCGAGGCGCGGGAACTTGATGTCACCGGCTTACACAGATATATTCGCCTCACGACCCCGAACAGTTACCCGGAGGGTGCATGTCCAAGGAGATGACCGACCTCGAGTTGCTGCACGCCCTCGAGCCGGTGGCCGAGAAGCTCATCAACCGCCACATGTCGATGACCAAGGAGTGGAACCCGCACGACTACATCCCGTGGTCGGACGGCAAGAACTACTACGCGCTGGGCGGGCAGGACTGGGATCCCGACCAGGCCAAGCTCTCCGAGGTCGCGCGCACGGCGATGGTGCAGAACCTGCTCACCGAGGACAACCTGCCTGCCTACCACCGCGAGATCGCGATGAACTTCACCATGGACGGCCCGTGGGGCTTCTGGGTCAACCGCTGGACCGCCGAGGAGAACCGCCACGGCATCTCGCTGCGCGACTACCTGGTGGTCACCCGCAACTGCGACCCGGTGGAGCTCGAGGAACTGCGCGTGGAGCAGATGACCCGCGGGTTCTCCCCCGGCCAGAACCAGCAGGGCGACCTGTTCGCCGAGAGCCTGTTCGACTCGGTCACCTATGTCAGCTTCCAGGAGCTGGCCACCCGGGTCTCGCACCGCAACACCGGGAAGGCCTGCAACGACCCCGTCGCCGAGCAGCTGCTGGCCCGGATCTCCAACGACGAGAACCTGCACATGATCTTCTACCGCGACATCACCGAGGCCGGCCTGGAGATCGCGCCCAACCAGGCGATGAAGTCCCTGCACCGGGTGCTGCGCAACTTCAAGATGCCGGGGTACACCGTGCCGGAGTTCCGCCGCAAGGCCGTCGTCATCGCCACCGGCGGGGTGTACGACCCGCGTATCCACCTCGACGACGTGGTGATGCCGGTGCTCAAGAAGTGGCGGATCTTCGAGCGCGACGACTTCACCGGCGAGGCCGCGGCGCTGCGCGACGACCTCGCGGTGCTGATCGAGGAACTCGAGGAGACCTGCGAGAAGTTCGAGGAGGCCAAGATGCGCAAGCTCGAGCGCGACGCCCGGCTGGCCGAGAAGCGCGCCGCCAAGGCGGCCCTGGCGGGGGCGGCCCCGTAGCCGGAATCCCGGAGGTCACCTCGACCGGGCTGCGGATAGGGTCTCTGGCCCTCCGCAGCCCGGTCGTCTTGGCGCCGATGGCAGGGGTGACCAACGTCGCCTTCCGGACGCTGTGCCGTGAGCTCGAGCTCGCCCGCGCCGGAACGGTCAGCGGCCTCTACGTCTGCGAGATGGTGACCGCCCGAGCGCTGGTCGAGCGCCACCCGGTCACCCTGCACATGACGACCTTCGCCCCCGACGAGTCGCCGCGCTCGCTGCAGCTCTACACCGTCGACCCCGAGACCACCTACCGGGCGGCCCGGATGATCGCCGAGGAGAACCTCGCCGACCACATCGACATGAACTTCGGCTGCCCAGTGCCCAAGGTGACCCGCCGCGGGGGCGGAGCGGCGCTGCCGTTCAAACGCCGGCTGTTCGGCCAGATCGTCGCCGCGGCGGTGCGGGGCACCGAGGGAACCGCGATCCCCGTCACGGTCAAGTTCCGCATCGGGATCGACGACGGGCACCACACCCATCTCGACGCCGGCCGGATCGCCGAGTCCGAGGGCGCGGCCGCGGTGGCCCTGCACGCCCGCACCGCGGCCCAGCGCTACTCCGGGTCGGCCGACTGGAACGAGATCGCGCGGCTCAAGCAGGCCGTGCGCAGCATCCCGGTGCTGGGCAACGGGGACATCTTCGAGGCGGCCGACGCGCTGGCGATGATGGCGGCGACGGGCTGCGACGGGGTGGTGATTGGCCGGGGCTGCCTGGGCCGGCCCTGGTTGTTCGCGGAGTTGTCGGCGGCCTTCGGCGGGACGCCGATCCCGACCCCGCCCGCCCTCGGCGAGGTGGCCGGAATCATCCGCCGGCACGCCGAACTGCTGGTCGCTCACTTCGGCGCGGACAAGGGCCTGCGTGACCTGCGCAAACACATCGCCTGGTACCTCCACGGCTTCCCGGCCGGTTCGGAGTTGCGCCGGTCCCTGGCGCTGGTCGCGAACCTGGGCGACCTCGACGGTCTGCTGGGCCGACTGGACCCCGACGCGCCCTTCGGTCCGGCGGCGGCCGGGCCTCGGGGCCGCCAGGGCTCACCCGGGTCGGTCAGCCTGCCCGAGGGCTGGCTCGACGATCCCGACGACACCGCGGTCCCGGCCGGGGCCGACGTGCTCACCTCGGGCGGCTGACCGGGTGGCTCGATCGAGACGAGATCGACATCCCCCGCGGTTGGGAACCTCTCAGGTCCGGTCGCTACGATGAGCGTTCTGCCGCAAATCGGCGCTGGAAACTCCTCAGCGCCACTCACCCGCCGAT
>CAYXOM010000507.1:0-2533 GCA_964466565.1 uncultured Mycobacterium sp. | reverse complement strand
CCGCCCGCAAGGAGTGCCTCTTGCGGCAAACCCCCGTCGCGGCCGGGCCGGGCGGCCGCCCGCGGCACCGCCTCGCTGTCGGTGGTGGCACGCTGGCCGGCGGTGGCACGGGCCTCGCGCGACGGGGATCGCGCCGGGCCGGACTCCGCCGCCGAGACGGAGCGCTCCGTCGACCCGGATGTCTCGTCTTCCTGTGCCCAGGCGGCCGGGGCCCCGGCGACGACGGCGCCGCCGACGCCCAGGAACAGCGCCAACGCGCCGACGCGGCCGACCCACCACGATGCCTCCACCCGCACCTGCCCCTCCGGTCCAGCGATCAATCAACCTTCCCCGGACCTTAGCCGACCGTCCGCAGACCCTCGGTGGTCCGCGGCCGAGGGTCTAGGGTCTCAGCCATGACACACGCCATCGACACGGCCCTGCATCGGTTCTCCCAGTGGGGCCTGGGCATCTTCCGCATCGTCATCGGATTCCTGTTCGCGCTGCACGGCACGGCGAAGCTCTTCGGCTGGCCGGTCAGCAACTCCGGCGCAGCCCCGTTCGGCTCGTGGCCGTACTGGTGGGCCGGGCTGATCGAACTGGTGGTCGGCGTGCTGGTGATGTTCGGCGTGCTCACCCGCCTCGCCGCCCTGCTCGGGGCCGGAACGATGGCCTACGCGTACTTCACCGTGCACCAGTCCAAGGCACTGCTGCCGATCAACAACGGCGGCGAGCCGGCCGTGCTGTTCTGCTTCGCGTTCCTGGTACTGGCCTTCGCCGGCGCCGGTGCGTTCGCCGTGCAGCGGGACCGGGGCGCCGATCGCACCGGCCCGGAGGCTGCCGGGCGGTAATCCCGGATCGCTCTCAGCTGACGACGATGCGCGGCAGCGTGCCGGCGGGTGCGTCGGAGGCCAACCCGGCGAAGTAGGAGCCCGACCACATCCACAGTCCGGCGTGCAGGCGCAGCGCACCGGCACCCAGCTCCGCGTCGCGGTCGGCGCCCAGCATGCTCGCGAGCACCGCGGCCTTGCTGACCATGAGATACGCCGAACTCAGGTCGACCAGCGCCGCATACGACGCCGGCGAGAAGGCGCCCGCACCGGCGATCAGTTCCCAGACGAACCGCCCCGCCCCGGTGGCTCCCTCGAGCACGGTGGTCCACAGCGCCATCTCGGCCCACCGCAGGCTCGGCGGCGTGGCCAGATCCGACAGCGCGGCGTCGTAGCGGTTGGCGATCTCCAGCGGGAAGGCGGTCGAGTTGCAGTCCAGGAAGCCCTCGCAGGTCAGGGTGTCGCGCATCGACGGCACGCCGTCCGGCGGGTTGTCCAGCAGGACCTCCAGGTAGCCGCGGTTGTACCCGTAGAGGGCGAGCAGCACCGGAACGGAGGCCCGGGCGGCGGTGGTGACCACCCACCGGCGCGGGCTGGCCGCCGCGGCCACCAGGCCCCCGGCGAACAAGTCGAAAAGCCGTATCGCGATCGATGACGGCGCCGATCCCAGGCCGGGCAGCACCGGACCGGCGGCGCTGACCGTTCCCGGGTCGCGCAGGTTGTCGCGCAACCAGATTCCGCCGAAGTATCCCGACGCGGTGAGGTTTCCGAGCCCGGTCCGGATCTGTTCGGGTGTGGCCTCGGGGGCGGCGATCTCCTCGAGACTGGCCACCGCGAGATCGCCGAAGAAGAACCGCGGGCTGTCTTCGGGATCGCCGCCGGCCTCCAGGTAGGACTGGGCGACCCCGGCGACGGCCTCGGGGGACACCGTGAAGGAGAGACCCTCGGTCACCGGCATCGGCGGCAGGTCGACGGAGACGGACTCGACGGCGAGCGGTACCGCGGCGCGGGCCGACGCCGGAACCTGGTCGGGGGCGCCCCCGGCGGCCGCCGGTTCGGGCACGCGCGGCGCTGCGCGCTGACTTCGAGCGGTCGGATGCGCGGCGCGGACGGCGGGACGGCGGGGGCCGGCCGCACCGACGGCGGCAGTGGATTCGGCAGACCGCGACGCCGGTGGGTCCGACGGCCGGCCGTCGACGTCGGACTCGGCAGCGGCTGCTCCGGCGAACACCGCCGCACCGAGTGCGACAGCGACCGCCAAGACCCCCGCGCGCGCGGTGCGGATGCACGCGATCATTGCTCCGACGGTATCAGTCCAGCAAACCAGGGCGGAAATCCCCGGACCGGCCGGTCACCCGGGTCACCCGACGCCTACGCTGGCCGCGGGGCGAGAGCGAGGAGGCGCGGTGAACACCGGACCTACCGACGCGGTCCTGCACGAACTGCGTTCGGACCTGCGAGCCGAACAGGAGGCGCTCGACGCCGTCGTCGACGGCTTGGCGGATGACGCCCTCGTCCGCCCCACCGACAGTCCCGGCTGGAGCGTCGCCGATCAGATCGCACACCTGACCCACTTCGACGCCGCGGCGGTGGTCGCGATCACCGAGCCGAACCGGTTCGCCGAGCTGGCCGGCGAGGCCAACGCCCTTTTCGCCCGGGGCGCTCGGGTGGCCGACGAGGCGATCCTCGGGCCTTAACGGTCGATGTCGCACGCCACACTGCTG
>CAYXOM010000506.1:0-5121 GCA_964466565.1 uncultured Mycobacterium sp. | reverse complement strand
CCCCCCCGCCCGGGCCCCCCCCCCCCCCCCCCCCGCGGGTGGGGGGGCCCCGCCCCCGCGGCGCGCGGGCGCCCCCCCGGGGCGGGACCCCCGCCTCTCTGCTGGCCCGCTACGGCGCCGAGTCGGCGAGCGTGATCGCCGCGGCGCGCTGCGAGCGCCCGACCGAACCGGTGGCGGAGGGGATCGACGTCACCCGGGCGGAGTTCGAGTTCGCCGTCACCCACGAGGGAGCGCTGGATGCCGGAGACGTCCTCGACCGGCGGACCCGCATCGGGCTGGTCGCCACCGACCGTCAGCGCGCGGCGGCCGCGGCCGAGGAGATGCTCGCCGCAACCCGCTGAGCAGACGTAAAGGTCCCTGACACGCCGGGCGTGCGGGGACCCTTACGTCTGCTCGCGCTCGGACCGGGACGCTAAAGCGGGATGTTGTTGTGCCGGCCGCGCCGCGCCGGGGCGTCAGCGAGCGCCCGGGCCAGCTTCCCACGGGTGTGGGCCGGGTCGATCTTCTCGTCGACGACACCCAGTTCGATGGCGTTGTCCACCCCGCCGGCGATCCGTTCGTGTTCGGCGGCCAGTTCCTCGTGCAGCGCTTCGCGCTCGTGCTCGGCGGCGGCGGCCAGCTTCTTCTTGTGCAGGATGCCCACCGCGGCCTTGGCGCCCATCACGGCGACCTCGGCGTCCGGCCAGGCGAACACCTTGGTGGCGCCCAGCGAGCGGGAGTTCATAGCGATGTAGGCCCCGCCGTAGATCTTGCGGGTCACCAGGGTCACCCGGGGGACGGTGGCCTCTCCGAAGGCGTGCAGCAGCTTGGCGCCGCGGCGCACCACCCCGCCCCACTCCTGGTCGACTCCGGGGAGGTAGCCCGGGACGTCGACCACGACGACCAGCGGGATGCCGAACGCGTCGCACAGCCGGACGAAGCGGGCGGCCTTCTCGGCGCTCTCGGAATTCAGGCAGCCGCCCAGGCGCAGCGGGTTGTTGGCCAGCATCCCGACGGTGTGCCCGGCGAGCCGGCCCAGCCCGACCACCATCGAGGGCGCCCAGCGGGCCTGGAACTCCTCGAAGGAACTGCTGCCGCCGTCGTGGTGGTCGAGCAGCGCCTCGACCAGCGGGTGCACGTCGTAGGCGCGCCGGGAGGAGTCGGGCAGCAGCGCGTGCAGGTCGACCTCGGCCGCGTCGGCCTTGCTGCGGTCGAACTGCCCCGGCCGGCTGAAGAAGCCCACCAGACGTCGCCCGCGCCGGTAGGCGTCGGCCTCGTCGTCGGCGACGATGTGGCAGACTCCGGACTTCTTGTGGTGGGTCTCCGGGCCGCCGAGAGACTCCATGTCGACGTCCTCGCCGGTGACGCTGCGCACGATCTCCGGCCCGGTGACGAAGATCCGGCCTTGCGGCGCCATGATGACGACGTCGGTCAACGCCGGCCCGTAGGCGGCGCCACCGGCCGCGAAGCCCACCACCACCGAGATCTGCGGGATCTGGCCCGACGCCCGGATCATGGCCTCGAACATCAGGCCGACGGCGTGCAGCGCGTAGACCCCCTCGGCCAGACGGGCCCCGCCGGAGTGCCAGATCCCCACGATCGGCGCCTGCTCGTCGAGGGCGCGGTCGTAGGCGGTGACGATGTGGTCGCAGCCCTCCACGCCCATCGCGCCGCCCATCACGGTCCCGTCGGTGCAGAAGGCGACGGTGCGCACGCCGTCCACGGTCCCGGTCGCGGCCAGGATGCCGGAGCGGTCGCGTTCGTGCAGCAGCTCCACGCTGCCGTCGTCGAAGAACTTCTGCAGGCGCAGGAGGGGATCGCGCGGGTCGAGTGATTCGCCGACCGCCTCAGGGGCCACGATCGTCACCTTGTCCTCCTCGTGATTGTCTGCCGGCCGGTGCGCCGGTCAGTACTTGCCGAACGCGATCGCGACGTTGTGCCCGCCGAAACCGAACGAGTTGTTGACGGCGTAGCGGTAGTCGCCGGTGCGCGGTTCGCCGGCCACCACGTCCAGGTCGATCTCCGGATCGAGGTTGCGCAGGTTCAGCGTCGGGGGAATGACGCCCTCGTGAAGTGCCATCACGGTGAGGATCGACTCGACCGCGCCAACCGCACCGACCGAGTGTCCCAGCGCGGACTTGGGCGCGTACACCGCCGGACGGTGGGCACCCATCGCGTTGTTGATGGCCTTGCCCTCGGCCACGTCGCCCACCGAGGTGCCGGTGGCGTGGGCGTTGATGTGGTCGATGTCGGACGGTTGCAGGCCGGCCAGCTGCACCGCCCGGGTGATCGCGTGGCCCGCCCGCTCGCCGTTGGGGTCCGGGGCGACCATGTGGTAGCCGTCGGAGGTGACCGAGGCGCCCATGATGCGGGCCAGGATGTTCGCGCCGCGCGCCTTGGCGTGCTCCTCGGTCTCGATCACCAGCAGCGCGGCGCCCTCGCCGAAGACGAAGCCGTTGCGGTCGCGGTCGAACGGCCGGCAGGCGCCGGCGGGATCGTCGTTGGTGGTGGACAGCACGATCCGCATCTGGGCGAACCCGGCGATCGGCACGGCCTCGATCTTGGTCTCCACACCGCCGCAGATCGCGATGTCGGCCTCGCCGTAGACAATGTTGCGCCAGGCGTTTGCGATCGCCTCCGATCCAGACGCGCACGCCGAGATCGATGTGCTGACACCGGCTTTGGCCCCTCGGTCGAGGCCGATCACAGCGGCCGCGCCGTTGGGCATGTACATCTGCACCACCAGCGGCGACACGGCGCGCAGGCCCTTGGCCCGCATGCCGTCGTAGGCGAACACCAACTCCTCGGCGGACCCCAATCCGGTGCCGACGGACACCAGCAGGCGTCGGGTGTCGACCTCTGGGGCCCCGGCGTTCTCCCATACCCGGCGGCCCATGACGGCGGCCATCTTCTGCAGGTAGGAGTACCGGCGTTTCTCGACCCGGTCGATGTCGGACTCGAAGTCCTCGAGAAGGTGTCCGCCGATGCGCACCGGCAGGTTGTACTCCTCGACGAAGGGGTCGGTGAGTCGGCGGATCCCGGACTGCCCGTCGAGCAGTTTCTTCCAGGTGTTCTCCGCGTCGGTGGCCAGCGCGGTCGTCATGGCCACGCCGGTGACGACGACGTCCGGCAATCCGTTGCCCGTTGTCAGCGATGCCATCGGCGGCTGCCCGTCAGTACCGCCCGAAGGCGAGCGCCACGTTGTGCCCGCCGAAGCCGAACGAGTTGTTGATCGCGTACCGGTAATCGCCGTAGCGGGGTTCGCCGGCTACCACGTCCAGGTCGATCTCGGGATCGGGGGTCTCGTAGTTCAGCGTCGGCGGGATTACTCCGTCGCGCAGCGAGAGCACCGTGAGGATCGACTCCAGCGCGCCGACTGCCCCGATGGAGTGGCCCAGCGCCGACTTCGGCGCGTACACCGCGGCCTTCTCCACCCCGGCCACGCGCAGCGCATTGGCCTCGGCGGTGTCGCCGATCGGGGTGGCGGTGGCGTGGGCGTTGACGTGGTCGACGTCCTTGGCGGACAGGCCCGCCAGTTCCATCGCCCGGGTCATCGCCCGGCCCGCGCGCAGGCCGTCGGGAGCCGGTGCGACCATGTGGAACGCGTCGGAGGTGATGCCCGCGCCCATCAGCCGGGCCAGCGGCACCGCACCGCGGGCCTTGGCATGATCCTCGGTCTCGATGATCATCAGCGCGCCGGCCTCACCGAACACGAAACCGTCGCGGTCCTTGTCGAACGGACGAGATGCCGCGGCCGGGTCGTCGTTGCGGGTCGACATCGCCCGCATCATCGAGAAGGCCGCGATGGGCAGCGCCTCGATCATGCCCTCGACGCCGCCGCACACGGCGATGTCGGCGTCGCCCATGACGATCTGCCGCCAGGCGTGGGCGATGGCCTCCGAGCCCGACGAGCAGGCCGACACCGGGGTGACGACCCCGGCCCGGGCACCCAGTTCGAGGCCGACGACCGCGGCGGCGCCGTTGGGCATGATCATCTGCACGGCCAGCGGGGAGACCTTGCGGGGCCCGCCCTCGTTCATCAGGTCGTAGGTCTCGACGATCTTCTCGCCGCCGCCCAGGCCGGTGCCGATGACCACAGAGAAGCGGTCCGGATCGACCTGCGGGGTGCCGGCCGCCTCCCACATCTTGGTGCCGAGGTACTTCGACATCCGCTGGACGTAGGACATCCGGCGCATGTCGAGGCGGCCCATGTGGTCGTCGATCGGGTCGACGAGGTGGCCGCCGATGCGCACACCGAGGTCCCACTTGGTGACGAAGTCGTCCTCGAGGACGCGGATGCCGCTCTCCCCGGCCAGCAGCGCCTTCCAGGTGCTGTCGATGTCGGCGCCCAGCGCCGTGGTGGCCTCGACGGCGGTCACCACGACGTTGGGGAAGCCGTTGCCGGTGGACGGACCGGAGTAGGACTCGGCGGCCATCGTCACTTCTCCGAAGCGAACTTCTCGCGCAACGCGGCGGCGGCCTCGGGGTTCTCCTCTTCCAGCTTCTGGATGTAGGCGACCACGTCGCCGACGGTGCGCAGGCCGGCCAGATCCTCGTCGGGGATCTTAACGCCGTACTTGTCCTCGGTCTGCACCGCGATCTCCACCATCGACAGCGAGTCGATGTCCAGATCGTCGACGAAGGACTTCTCCGGGGTGACCTCCGAGGGCTCGATACCGGTGACCTCCTCGATGATCTCGGCGAGGCCGGCGATGATTTCTTCCTGGCTGGCGGGCACGATGTGCTCCCTTCCGTTAATCGGTCGTGCTTAATCGGTTGTGTCGGTTGACGTTTCGATTCTTGCGATCCGTGTGGTCGAACTATGCGGTTGTCCCGGCGGCCGGCGTGCAGAGATCGGCCAGTCCGTCGAGGTCTGCGGGTGTCTTGACGGCGTGCGTCGCGACGCCCCGAAGTTCGCGTTTGGCGATGCCGGTCAGGGTTCCCGCAGGAGGGAACTCGACGATCGCCGTGGCTCCCAGGTCCCCGATCGTCTGGGAGCACAGATCCCAGCGGACCGGCCGGGTCAACTGGGCGATGAGCTTGTCCATCGCGTCCGCGCCGGAGGCGACGGGGCGGCCGTCTGCGTTGGACAGCAGTGTGGTGGCGGGGTCGGCGGCGCTGACCGCGGCCGCCGCGGCGGCA
>CAYXOM010000505.1:0-5684 GCA_964466565.1 uncultured Mycobacterium sp. | reverse complement strand
CCCGTCGAGGAAGGTGTCCCACTGCTGGATCGTCATCGTCCGGCCCGTCCCGTCGACCAGGCTCATCTGATTGTCCAGCGCCGCCCGCGCACCCACCGGGCCGGAAAACGCCAGCACCCCCGCCATCGCACACGCCGCCACGGCACGGCTTAGTGATTTCATGGTCTCCCTAAGGCTTCTTGAGCGGCTGCCCGGCTGACCAGCGGCATCTTTGCCGCTGGGGTGAGGTGCAACGAAACGATAACGGCACGCAAGCCGTCTGGCAACGCGAGGCGTTCAGCGGTGATGCGGCGGCACGTTAACCAGCAACCATTCGTCCCGGTCCGCGCCGTCGGCCGGCGGGTCGGAGGCGTCGGCGGACTCGGACGGCAACTCGGCCCCGAAGATCCGGTCCAGGTCCGCTTCCGGGTCCGCCCGGTCGGGGCGGGTCACAGTTCGAGGCTCGACAACTCGGCGATCACAAGTGCGGCCATCGGTCCCAGGGTGGCCATCCCGTCGCGCACCGCCGAGCGCGACCCGGCGATGTTGACCACCAGCGTGCTGCCCGAGATCCCGGCCAGGCCCCGCGACAGGCCCGCGTCGGTGGCCCCCGCCGCCAGCCCGGAGGCCCGCAGCGCCTCGGCGATCCCGGGCAGTTCGCGGTCGAGGACGGTCCGGGTCGCCTCGGGCGTCACGTCCCGGGGGGTGACACCGGTCCCGCCGACCGACACGACCAGATCCACGCCCCCGATCACCGCGGTGTTGAGCGCGTTGCGGATCTCGACCTCGTCGGCGGCGACCACCACGACACCGTCGACCACGAATCCGGCCTCGGCCAGCAGCTCGGTGACCAGCGAACCGCTGTGGCCCTCCACGACGCCCCGGGCCTGACGGTCGTCGACCACCACGACCAGGGCCCGTCCGCAGCCGCCCGGTGCCAGTTCCATGCCGGTCACGCTATCCGCGGGCCCGCCCGGCCGGGCCGGATCGCCCCGGTGACCCGGCGGCTGGTCGGTGACCAGCCGGATCACTGATCGGCCTTGCCCAGCGTCACCTCGACCGTTCGCGGCGCCCCGGACGGATCGAGGTAGGTCAGCGTCAGCCTGGTGCCCGGGGCCTGTGACCGCACCGCGGCCACCAGTGCGTCGGCACTGCCGATGACCCGGTCGTCGACCTTGGTGACCACCGCGCCGCTGGGCAGGCCCGCGGCGTCGGCCGCACCGCCCCTGACCACCTCGACGATCTTGGCTCCGTAGGTCGTCACGTCGTTGCTGACCTGCACACCCAGCGACGCGTGGGAGGCGCTGCCGGTTCTGATCAATTCGTCGGCGATCCGCTTGGCCTGGTCGACCGGGATGGCGAACCCCAGCCCGATGGAACCGCCCTGCGTGTCGGGGGAATCCCCGCCCAGCGTCGCGATCGCCGAGTTCACCCCCACCAGCTCTCCGCCCATGTTGACCAGCGCCCCGCCCGAGTTGCCCGGGTTGATCGCCGCATCGGTCTGGATGGCGTCGAGCACCGTGTTCTGGTTGTTGGCATCGCCGCTGGCGGCCACCGGGCGGTTCAGCGCACTGACGATGCCGGTGGTGACAGTGCCCTCCAGTCCCAGCGGCGAGCCGATGGCCACCACGTCCTGGCCCACCTGCAGCGCCGAGGACGAGCCGATGGCGATCGGGGTCAAGCCCGAGACACCCTCGGCGCGCACCACCGCGATGTCGCTGGAGGGATCCGCGCCCACCACGGTGAATGGCGCGGTACGCCCGTCGGAGAGGAACATCATGGTCTTCACCCCGGCCGGTACCGGCCCGCCGGGACGCCCCGTCGCGCCCTCGGGCTCGACGGTCTTGGCGGCCGAGACCACGTGGGCGTTCGTCAGGATCAGCCCGTCCTCGGAGAGCACGATGCCCGACCCTTCCTCGGACTGGCGGCCCATCCGCGTCTCAAGCTTGACCACGCTGGGCACCACCTTTGCCGCGACCTGTTCGACCGAGCCGGCCGGGGCGACGGCGACGGGGACGGTGCGCCCGTTGGGAGCGGTGCTCGTCACGGTCGTCACCAGCTGGCCGTCGGGGGCCGCCAGGGTGGCGACGAGGCCGCCGACCCCGGCCGACACCGCGGCGATCGTGAGACCGGCGACCATCAGAGCCGCGGCGCGCGACCGCCGCGGCCGCGGCGGCGCCGGGTGGGCGTACGGGTCGGAGGACGCACCGTGGGGCGCGGTCGGCGCGGCGGGCCGGGGCCAGTCGTAGGGCTGGCGGTATCCGGCCTGGGGGTAGCCCGGTGCGGCGGGCCAGGGGGCCTGCTGCTGCGGGTACCGCGGGTCGTCAGTCATTTCTGGAACCGGCTCTTTCTCGATTTCTCGATTTCTCGATCTCGGGATGTCGGGGCGCCCGCGGGCATGGCGCCAAGTTTGCCGGGCGCTACTGAGAATCCACTGAGATGACACTCCGGCGTGCCGGGTGATTCCCGTCGGCAGTGGTCGGGTCGCCGTCGCGGCCCGCATTTTCACTCACGGCTGACGCAGGCACGCGCGGGCCGGGGATCGGACGGCCGGGCAACAGGACGAAGAATGAGGTGCCCGGCGGCTGCCCACCTGGCACGGTCTCGCCGATCCGGATCATTCCGCCGTGCTTGACCACCACCTGCCGGACGATCGCCAGACCGAGGCCCGAGCCGGGCATGGCCCGCGCCGAGGTCGACCGGTAGAACCGTTCGAAGACCAGGTCGCGCTCCTCCGGCGGGATGCCCGGCCCCTGATCGGACACAACGAGTTCGGCGTGCGCCGGGTCGACCTGACGAAGCCGCAACCCGACCGTGCCGCCCGGCGGACTCCACTTCGCTGCGTTGTCGAGCAGGTTGAGCACCGCGCGCGACAGACCGGCGGGATCTCCCCGCACCAGCCAGCCAGCGGCCTCGATGTCGAACTGAATGTCGTTGCGGCGCCTGCGCACCCGCTCGAGGCTGCGATCGATCACCTCGGACATGTCGACCGACTCCACCGCGGCTGGGTGGGCGTTGTCCTCCCGGGTGAGGTCCACCAGGTCACCCACCAGGGTCGACAACTCCTCGATCTGGCCGATCACATCGGCGCGTAATTCGGCGAGTTCCTGCTCTGGGACCGCCGGTGCGCCCGGACTGCTGGAGGCCATCAGCAGCTCCACGTTGGTGCGCAGCGAGGTCAGCGGTGTCTTGAGTTCGTGGCCCGCATCTGCCACCAGCCTGGCCTGGCGTTCCCGCGACTCGGCCAGCCCGCGCAGCATCGCGTTGAACGCCTCGGTGAGGCGCGCCAGTTCGTCGCTGCCGAACACCGGGATGGGCCGCAGGTCGTCGGTGCGGGCCACCCGTTCGGCGGCCTCGGTGAGCCGGCCGACCGGGCGCAGACCGGTGCGGGCCACCATGCCGCCGGCCACGGCGGCGATCACCACGCCGATCCCGCCGACCGCCAGCAGCACCCACTTGAGGTTGTCCATCACCTCGTTGGTGGGCTGCAGGCTTTTGGAGATCAGCAGCGAACTGCCGTTGGGCAGGTGGATCGCCAGCACGCGTTGATCGACCACAGTGCGCCGGGACATGAACAGGTCGCCGCGGATGACCGCCCTCTCGGGCTGACCGATCGGCAGCGACTGCCCCTGCTGATTGGCGGTGTAGATGGACCGGCCGGGGTTCACCAGCATGGCATTGACGTCGGAGTAGGCGGTGCCCTCGATCGCCTTGCCCGGGTCGGCGGCCAGCGATCCGCTGGCGATCAGGAGTTGAGCCCGGGTCTGCAACTGCCGATCGATGTCGGTGTACAGCGCCGCGGAGACGACGGCGTAGACCGCGACGGCCATCAGGACCACCACCATGGCCACCATCGACATCGCCAGCAGCATCACCCGCCAGCGCAACGACAGCGAGGTGGCGGCCCGCGACCGGGGCGCCCCGCCCGCCCGGTGTCCCGAGGGCCGGTTCCCCGCCCAGCCCGCGGCCGCAGGCGCGAGTGTGCCGGCGATGTTGCCGGCCACGATGCGCAGCACCGCGATCTCCTCCTCGCGCCAGACCTTCGCGGTGCGCACCTGGTCGAAGCCGGCGAAACCGATCAGCCGGCCGGCGTGGGTCATCGGCAGGACCAGCAGCGAGCGGATCTCCTGGAGCTCCAGAAGGGCCCGCTCACCGGCGGCCTCGG
Source organism: uncultured Mycobacterium sp. (assembly GCA_964466565.1). Classification (GTDB taxonomy): domain Bacteria; phylum Actinomycetota; class Actinomycetes; order Mycobacteriales; family Mycobacteriaceae; genus Mycobacterium. The sequence continues at coordinate 1,540 of CAYXOM010000505.1, read as the reverse complement.
GCGGCAGGTCGGCCAGTGAGTCCAGCCTGATCTCGCGTCCGGAGCGCAACTCGCCCATCCACCACGGGTAGTAGGACACGGGGACCTTCTGAAGCCGGTCGCGCTGCGCGGCGATGCCCGCCGCGCACCACTCCTGGGTGTTGCTCATCGACTGGCCGCCGGCGTCGAAGAGGAACACGTAGGCGCGGTCGACGCCGATCAGGCGACCGACCGCGGCCAGCGCGCTGTCGGCGCCCCGCGGCGGCCTCTCCGCGATCTTGAGTGCGGTGAGGTCCCTCAGGCGCGTGGCGAGGTTGGGCATGGGGTCAGGGTGGGGTCTCACGCAGCACGTAACCCACGCCGCGAACGGTGTGGATCAGCCGCGGCTCTCCTTCGGCTTCGGTCTTGCGGCGAAGATAGCCGACGTACACCTCCAGGGCGTTGCCCGAGGTGGGGAATTCGAAACCCCAGACCTCCTCGAGGATGCGGCTTCGGGTCAGCACCCGGCGCGGGTTGGCCATCAACAGCTCCAGCAGGGCGAACTCGGTGCGGGTGAGGCTTATCGAGCGCGTGCCCCGGTACACCTCGCGGGTGGCCGGGTCCAGGGTCAGGTCGCCGAAGGTGAGCGTGGCGGCCTCGGCGCCCTCCTCGGGCCCGGTGCGCCGCAGCAGGGCCCGTAGCCGGGCCAGTAGTTCCTCGAGGGCGAACGGTTTGGGCAGGTAGTCGTCGGCGCCGGCGTCGAGTCCGGCTACCCGTTCGGAGACCGAGTCACGCGCGGTGAGGACCAGGATCGGCAGGTCGTCGCCGGTGCTGCGGAGCTGGCGGCACACCTCAAGGCCGTCAAGGCGCGGCATCATCACGTCGAGCACCACCGCGTCGGGCCGTTCGCTGGAGATCGCGTCGAGCGCTTCCGCCCCGTCCTCGGCGAGGTTGACCGAGTAGCCGTTGAAGGACAGGGACCGCCGCAGCGACTCACGCACCGCACGGTCGTCATCGACCACAAGAATTCGCACGGGACTCAGTCTTTACCAGTCGACGGGGATTCGGGTCGGAACGCGCCGCCGTGACGGCACCGATCGGGGCCCGGTCAGCGTCTGTCGAGATCGATCAGGCCCAGCCGGGCGGCCTTGAGCAACCGGCGGGGCACCTTGTGCTGGCGCCCGCCGACGGTCACGGTGACCAGGCCGGGTGTGGATGCCTTCCACTGGGACCGCCGGCTGCGGGTATTCGAGCGCGACATCCGGCGTTTGGGCACGGCCATGACGGCGACTCCTTCGGGATTGCGGCCGCGGGAGACGCGGCGGATTCGACCAGGATAGCCGCTGGTGGGCGTGACCTCCAAAGCGGTGGGTGGCCGGTAACCTACCGGCGGTCAGGGCCCGCAGTCGAGTCGGGCCGGCAGCGAGGGAGCGGGCGGATGGGGCCAGCGGCGGCGCCGGTGCGAATCGGGAACTGCTCGGGTTTCTACGGGGACCGGGTCGCCGCGATGCGCGAGATGCTCACCGGCGGAGATCTGGACTATCTGACCGGTGACTATCTGGCCGAGCTGACCATGCTGATC
>CAYXOM010000504.1:0-1581 GCA_964466565.1 uncultured Mycobacterium sp. | reverse complement strand
GCGGTGATCCGCATCGAGATGCTGGCGATGTCGGACCTGTCGCTGATGGTCAAGGCCGGAGTGCAATGGGGGCTCTTCGGCGGTGCGATCGCCAACCTGGGCACCGAACGTCACCACGACGCCTACATCCGCCGGCTGATGGACCTCGACCTGCTCGGGTGCTTCGCGATGACCGAGACCGGCCACGGCAGCAACGTCGCGGCGTTGGAGACCACCGCGACCTACGACCCTGCCGCCGAGGAGTTCGTCATCCACTCCCCGACCCCGTCCTCGCGCAAGGACTACATCGGCGGCGCCGCGGAGTCCGCCCGGGTGGCGGCGGTCTTCGCCCAGCTGATCACCGGCGGGCAGACCCACGGGGTGCACTGCTTCGTGGTGCCCCTGCGCGACGACGACGGCAACGACCTGCCCGGGGTCACCACCTCCGACTGCGACTACAAGGGCGGCCTGCCCGGGGTGGACAACGGCCGGATCATGTTCGACCAGGTGCGGGTTCCGCGGGAGAACCTGCTGAACCGATATGCCGACGTCGCCGCCGACGGCACCTACTCCTCGCCGATCGAGGACCCCAATCGCCGGTTCTTCACGATGCTCGGGACCCTGGTCCGCGGCCGGGTCACGGTGGGCGGCAGCGCCGCGGCGGCGGCGAGGGTGGCGCTGGACATCGCGGTGCGCTACGCGTTGCAGCGCCGGCAGTTCGGCGCGCCGGGCAGCGACGAAGAGGTCCTGATCATGGACTACCTGGTCCACCAGCGCCGGCTGCTGCCGCGGGTGGCGCGCGCCTATGCGTTGCAGTTCGCCCACAACGAGCTGGTGGGCCTGCTCCACGAGGTGCAGACCGCCGACGACCCCGACCCCGAGGACCAGCGGGAACTGGAGTCGCGGGCGGCCGGGCTCAAGGCGGCCAGCACCTGGCACGCCAGCGACGCCATCCAGGAGGCCCGGGAGGCCTGCGGCGGCGCGGGGTACCTGGCCGAGAACCGGCTGATCGAAATGCGCGCCGACACCGACGTGTTCACCACCTTCGAGGGCGACAACCACGTCCTGATCCAGCTGGTCGCCAAGCAACTGCTCACCGAGTACGCCGACGACGTCAAGGGGATGAGCCCGTTCGAGTGGGTGCGCTTCGCTGCCAACTACGCCGGTGATCAGGTCCGCAAGAGAACCTCCGCCGAGGCGGTTCTGCAGACGATCCTCGACACCCGCCAGGACAACGAGGAGGAGGGCAGTCTGTTCAACCGCGGCACCCAGCTGAAGATGTTCGAGGACCGCGAGCAGTACCTGCTGTCCTCGGTGGCCCGCAGGCTGCGTGCCCGGTCCAGGGAGTCCTCGGCCTTCGACGCCTTCAACGCCGTGCAGGACCACGTGCTGCACACCGCCCGGGCGCATGTCGACCGGCTGGTGCTCGAGGCGTTCATCGCCGGCATCGCGAACTGCGCGGACCCCGAGGCCAGGCGGGTGCTGGAGATGGTGTGCGACCTTTACGCGCTGTCGGTGATCGACGCGGACAAGGCCTGGTTCATCGAGCACCGGTTCATCTCGACCGAGCGGGCCAAGGCCGTCACCCGGGGGATCAACGAG
>CAYXOM010000503.1:0-6975 GCA_964466565.1 uncultured Mycobacterium sp. | reverse complement strand
CCCAAGGCGCTGCACGAGGCCAAGGTCGCCATCCACGATCTTGCCGGCCGGGGCTGGACGCTGGCCGGGGTGACGTCGGACACCGCCTTGGCGGCCTACCTGGTGCGCCCCGGACAGCGCAGTTTCGCCCTCGACGACCTGTCTCTGCGCTATCTGCGCCGCGAGCTTCGCGCCGAGGACCCCGCTCAGCAACAGCTGTCGCTGCTCGACGACTCCGAGGGCGTCGACGATCAGGCCGTGCAGACGCTGATCCTGCGCGCCCGGGCGGTGGCCGACCTTGCCGACGCGCTCGACGAGGAACTGACCCGGATCGACTCGGTGTCGCTGCTCGAGCAGATGGAACTGCCCGTCCAGAACGTCCTGGCCGGGATGGAGCGGGTGGGCATCGCGGTGGACGGCGGCCGGCTCGGGGCTCTGCAGGGGCAGTTCGGCGCCCAGGTCCGCGACGCCGCCGAAGCGGCCTACTCGGTGATCGGCAAGCAGATCAATCTCGGCTCGCCCAAGCAACTGCAGGCGGTGCTCTTCGACGACCTGCAGATGCCCAAGACCAAGCGAACCAAGACCGGCTACACCACCGACGCCGACGCGCTACAGACGCTGTTCGACAAGACCGCCCACCCGTTCCTCGAACACCTGCTGGCCCACCGCGACGCCACCCGGCTGAAGGTGACCGTCGACGGGCTGCTGAAATCCGTCGCCGACGACGGGCGCATCCACACCACGTTCAACCAGACGATCACGGCGACCGGCCGGCTGTCGTCCACCGAGCCGAACCTGCAGAACATCCCGATCCGCACCGACGCCGGGCGGCGGATCCGGGACGCGTTCGTGGTGGGTGACGGCTACGGCGAGCTGATGACCGCCGACTACAGCCAGATCGAGATGCGGATCATGGCACACCTGTCCGGCGACGCCGGGCTGATCGAGGCCTTCCGGACCGGGGAGGACCTGCACTCCTTCGTGGCATCCCGGGCGTTCTCGGTGCCGATCGCGGAGGTCACCCCGGAGTTGCGCCGCCGGGTCAAGGCGATGTCCTACGGCCTGGCCTACGGACTGAGTTCCTACGGGCTGTCCCAGCAGCTGAGGATCTCCGCCGAGGAGGCCCAGGAGCAGATGCACACCTATTTCGCCCGCTTCGGCGGGGTGCGGGACTACTTGCTCGACGTGGTCGAACAGGCCCGCAAGGACGGCTACACCTCCACGGTGCTCGGTCGGCGCCGCTACCTGCCGGAACTGGACAGCTCCAACCGCCAGTTCCGGGAGGCCGCCGAGCGCGCCGCGCTCAACGCGCCGATCCAGGGCAGTGCCGCCGACATCATCAAGGCGGCGATGGTCGCGGTGGACCGGTCGCTGCGGGCGGCGGGGCGGAGGAGCCGGCTGCTGCTTCAGGTGCACGACGAACTGCTGCTCGAGGTGGCCCCAGGGGAGGGGGACGCGGTCGAGGCGCTGGTCCGCGAGCAGATGGGCGGCGCGTATCCGCTGGAAGTGCCGCTGGAGGTGTCGGTCGGGTTCGGGCCGAGCTGGGACGCCGCGGCTCATTAGCGCGCGGGGGCCGCCTGGGCCAGCACCGGGCCGGCCACCGCCCGTGCGGCGGTCAGCCGGGCCACCTCCTCGTCGTGCAGGGCCAGCACCCGCGGGTCGCCGAAGCCCCGAGCGATGCGGTCGCGCACGTAGGCCAGTTCGACCGCGTCGACGATGAACCGCTTCACCGCCGTGGCCGCGGCTCTGCCGCCGAAATGCTGCGCGGCGCCGACCGCGCCGCGGCGCGAGGGCAGCGATGCCAGCCATCCGGCCTCCGCCGGGCTCAGCAGGCCGCCGGCGACCATGTCGGGCAGTTGGCCGGCGATCACCCGGCGTTCCCGGCGGCGGCTGCCGATCGCCAGCGCGACCGCCAGCGCGAAGATCGGCATCAGCCACAGCACGTAGACGCCGAGGTAGGTCTGGGCCCCACGCAGAGCAGAGCCGTTCCACAGCGCGTGCACGCCCGCCGCCGCCGCGTAACCGAGGAGCAGGCAGGCCAGCGTGGCCGCGATGCCGCGCTGGCGCAGCGCGGCCCAGACCCCGAGGGCGAACATCGTGGTGAAGAGCGGATGGGCGAACGGTCCCAGCACCAGGCGCAGCCCGGCGATCGTGAGCGACTCGGTCAGCGTCTCGCCGCTGGCGATGTAGAAGATGTTCTCGATCCAGGCGAACCCCACCGCGACGAAACCGCCGTACACCAGGCAGTCGGTGAGGGTGTTGAGTTCGTGGCGGCGCCGCCCGGTCATCATCACCAGCAGGAACAGCCCCTTGGCGGCCTCCTCGACCAGTGGTGCGCCCACGGCGACGAGGGCGAACCGCGGCTCGGGTCCGGACTGGGGCACCCCCGACACCGGCAGCGCCATTCCGATCAGCGCCTCCAGTGCCAGCGACAGCAGCACCGCCACCGACGCCCCCCAGAGGAAGGCCATGATCAGCAGCCGCGGCGGCTCGGGCTCCCAGCGGTCCAGCCAGAGGTAGCACCCCAGCACCAGTCCCATCGCGGCGCTCGCCAACCCGAAGCCCAGCGCGGTCCCGCCCGGATCGGCCGCGGTCAGCAGGCTCAGCAGCAGGGCGACCAGCGTGCCGAGTCCGACGATCACCGCCAGCGGGGCGCCGACGTTGCGCACCGGCGGAGCAAACGGCGGAACGGTGGCGTAGGACACCCCGTGAGGGTAGCGGCCGGGTGCGCTGGTTTGGCCTCGTCGTGCCCGGTCGAGTAGTCTCGACCGGTGCTCACCAGCACTGCGGGGGCACCACCAGCTAACCCGTCCCTACGACCGACCCTGTCCGGAGCCTCCCACCCTATGCCCAGTCCCGCCGTCACCTCCCCGCAAGTAGCCGTCAACGACATCGGCTCGGCCGAGGACTTCCTCGCCGCCATCGACAAGACCATCAAGTACTTCAACGATGGCGACATCGTCGAGGGGACGATCGTCAAGGTGGACCGGGACGAGGTTCTGCTCGACATCGGCTACAAGACCGAGGGCGTCATCCCCTCCCGGGAACTGTCCATCAAGCACGACGTCGATCCCAACGAAGTCGTGGCGGTCGGCGACCAGGTCGAAGCCCTCGTCCTGACCAAGGAGGACAAGGAAGGCCGGCTGATCCTGTCCAAGAAGCGCGCCCAGTACGAGCGCGCCTGGGGCACGATCGAGGAACTCAAGGAGCGCGACGAGGCCGTCAAGGGCACCGTCATCGAGGTCGTCAAGGGTGGCCTGATCCTGGACATCGGCCTGCGCGGCTTCTTGCCGGCCTCGCTGGTCGAGATGCGCCGGGTTCGCGATCTGCAGCCCTACATCGGCAAGGAGATCGAAGCCAAGATCATCGAACTGGACAAGAACCGCAACAACGTGGTGCTCTCCCGCCGGGCCTGGCTCGAGCAGACCCAGTCGGAGGTCCGCAGCGAGTTCCTCAACCAGCTGGTCAAGGGCGCGGTCCGCAAGGGCGTGGTGTCCTCGATCGTCAACTTCGGCGCCTTCGTCGACCTCGGCGGGGTCGACGGTCTGGTGCACGTCTCCGAGCTGTCCTGGAAGCACATCGACCATCCCTCCGAGGTGGTGCAGGTCGGCGACGAGGTCACCGTCGAGGTGCTCGACGTCGACATGGATCGCGAGCGGGTGTCGCTGTCGCTCAAGGCCACCCAGGAAGACCCGTGGCGGCACTTCGCCCGCACCCACGCGATCGGGCAGATCGTTCCGGGCAAGGTCACCAAACTCGTGCCGTTCGGCGCGTTCGTCCGCGTGGAGGAGGGCATCGAGGGTCTTGTGCACATCTCCGAGCTCTCCGCGCGCCACGTCGAGGTCCCGGACCAGGTGGTCGCGGTCGGCGACGACGCCATGGTCAAGGTCATCGACATCGACCTGGAGCGCCGCCGGATCTCGCTCAGCCTCAAACAAGCCAACGAGGACTACACCGACGAGTTCGACCCGTCGAAGTACGGCATGGCCGACAGCTATGACGAGGCCGGCAACTACATCTTCCCCGAGGGGTTCGACTCCGAGACCAATGAGTGGCTCGAGGGCTTCGACTCCCAGCGCACCGAGTGGGAGGCTCGCTACGCCGAGGCGGAGCGCCGGCACAAGATGCACACCGCCCAGATGGAGAAGTTCGCCGCCGCCGATGCGGCGGCCGCCACCGAGCGCCCGGTCGATCCCTCGTCGTCCGCGGACGGCGACCCCGCAGGTGAGCAGGCAGGCGGATCACTCGCCGGTGACGCACAGCTGGCGGCGCTGCGCGAGAAGCTGGCCGGCAGCGCCTAGCGCGGCATGCTGCGTATCGGTCTTACCGGCGGGATCGGCGCCGGGAAGTCCACCGTCGCCACGACGTTCGCCGACTGCGGGGCGGTCATCGTCGACGGCGACGTGATCTCACGGGAGGTCGTCGAACCGGGTACCGAGGGTCTGGCCGCGCTCGTCGACGCCTTCGGCGACGACATCCTGGGCCCCACCGGAGCACTGAATCGGCCTGCATTGGCCGCTCGGGCGTTCGTCGACGATCAGCAGCGCGCCCGGCTCAACGCGATCGTGCACCCCTTGGTCGCTCGCCGACGCGCCGAACTCGTCGCCGCGGTCGATGACGACGACGTCGTCATCGAGGACATCCCCCTGCTGGTCGAATCCGGGATGGCGCCGCTGTTCCCGCTGGTGATCGTCGTGCACGCCGACACCGAGGTCCGGTTGCGCCGTCTGGTCGGGCAGCGCGGCATGCCCGAGGCCGACGCCCGCGCCCGGATCGCGGCGCAGGCGGGGGAGCAGCAGCGCCGGGTGGTCGCCGACGTCTGGCTGGACAACTCCGGCTCGCCCGGCGAACTGGTGGAGCGCGCCCGCGACCTGTGGCACTCCCGGATCCTGCCGTTCGCCCACAACCTGGCCGCGGGTACACCGGCGGCGGATCTCTCGGCACTGGTCGCGGCCGACCCCGACTGGCCCGCGCAGGCCGCCCGGATCACGGCCCGGCTGCGCACGGCGTGCGGGCACCATGCGGTCCGCGTCGACCACATCGGCTCGACCGCCGTGACCGGAATGGCTGCCCGCGACGTCATCGACGTGCAGGTCACCGTGGCCTCGATCGAGATCGCCGACGACCTCGGCGAAGCCATCCACGCCGCCGGTTACCCGCGGGTAGCCTCGATCACCACCGACCCGGCCGGCCCCGAAGCCTCCTCGCCCAAGCGCTTTCACGCCTCCGCCGACCCCGGCCGGCCGACCCACGTCCACCTCAGGGTGGACGGCACACCCGCCCAGAGTTTCGCGCTGCTGTTCGTCGACTGGCTCAACGCCAGCCCGGCCGCCCGCGCCGACTACCTGGCAGCCAAGCGGGACGCGAGCCTTGACGGGGTCGCGCGCTGGTTCGCCGCGGCGCATCCGCGGGCCCGGGACTGGGCGCAGGCCACCGGCTGGGTTCCGGCGCAGCTCAGCTGAGCGGCGGACCGGGCAGCGGACCCAGGTTCTCGGGAGGCGCCAGCGGCGCCGGCTGCTCCCCGGCGGGCACCGGAAGCCCCGGGGCGTTGGTGAGCGGGGCACCGCAGTTCATCGCGCCGTAGTCGGGATCCTCGCGGGCCGGTGTCAGTCGCGGGCTGATGAACTGGTCGGCTTGGGCCACCAGTTGTTCGTCGACGAGGATCTCGCAGTGCAGGTTGGCCGAGTACGGCCATTGGATCGAAATCCGCATGCCGGCTTCCTGCGGGTCGGACAGCACGGCGGTGGCTTCGAAGGTGCGTCCCGGCAGCATGGTCGGGTCGGCGCTGGACACCTGCGCGTCGCTGATCCGGTACGTGATCAGTGCGCCCCGGGCCAGACCGTCGATCCGGGCCCGGTAGAGCACGTTGTGCATCAGGCCGTCGTCGTCCTCGGCGAGGGCCACCGGCGGGGCGAGGCAGGCCGTGAGCAGCGCCACACCGGCACCGGCGATCACCCTGCGTCCCGTGGGTCCCACGGAGGACGAGGCTACGCCTCCCGCCAGCGCAGTTCCATTCCGGATTCGGCCAGCCAGGCACCGAGGTCGTGGTCGTGGGACGACAACCCGGCGACCGCGGCGACGGCCGTGTCCAGCGCCCACCGCACCGACTCGGGCTCCAGCAGCCCGGCGCGGTGCGCCTCGAGCAACTCGTCGAGGTCGACCAGGTCGGTGCCGCGGCCGGTCCGCACCACCAGGTCCAGATAGTGGTCATGGGTCTCCCAGATCCGGTCGCCGACGGTGATGCGGGCCACGTCGATGTAGAAGTCCTGGTCGTGTTCATGGCCCGGGTTGAAGTGGAACACACTCGCCCGCAGCCCCAGGGACGGCAGCAGCCACGACTCCAGGTAGTGAAACTGCTCGCGGCCCGGCGTCGGCCGGGCCAGGTACAGGCCCCAGGGACGCAGCCGGTAGGTGTCGACCGCGCGCACGACGCCCTTGGGGTCGGTGTTGGTGCGGCCGGCCAGGTCGAAGATCTCGTGCTTGGGCGCGTGAATAAGCGACCAGCCTACGGGCCCGGCCGGGCGGGTGCCGGTCGGCGGCCGCGCCTAGGCTGGGGGAATGTCGTTCGCTGCCGAGAGACCGGTGGTCGCCCACTCCGAGTACCGGGCGGTAGAGGACGTGGTGCGCACCGGCGCCCGGTTCGAGGTGGTCAGCGAGCACCGGCCGGCCGGAGACCAGCCCGCCGCCATCGACGGCCTGGAGCGGCGGATCCGGGCAGGGGAGCGCGACGTCGTCCTGCTCGGCGCCACCGGCACCGGCAAGTCGGCCACCACCGCCTGGCTGATCGAGCGGCTGCAGCGGCCCACCCTGGTGATGGCACCCAACAAGACACTCGCCGCCCAGCTGGCCAACGAACTGCGGGAGATGTTGCCGCACAACGCCGTCGAATACTTCGTGTCGTACTACGACTACTACCAGCCCGAGGCCTACATCGCCCAGACCGACACCTACATCGAGAAGGACAGCTCGATCAACGACGACGTCGAGCGACTCCGC